>NZ_JBMLSD010000026.1:0-3606 GCF_049240685.1 Flectobacillus sp. | reverse complement strand
TATGAATTTTTTTCATTGATTGGTTTCTTCGATCTTGTTTTGTTAAAGCTAATTGATTAATTGAATAGTAAGTTTTCTTGCATTTAGTTTTGTGTTTTTGGCAACAGGCAACAGGCATAAGGCAACAGGCAAAGAGTGTTAAATTATTTTATAACGATAAATACCTTTTTGGCGAATGCTCATGGCTGAAAGCCTTAAATTTTATTTTGAGTACTAAATTAAGTTATCGTGCAAAATTATATTTAAGTTTTGTGTTTTATGGACAAAGCAACAGGCACAAGGCAAAGAGTGTTAAAATGTTTTTAACGACCACGGACAAGCATTTTTCCCAAAGCCCACCGCCGAAAGCCGATACCTGAAAGCTTAAAGCACAATCTTAAACTTTATTTTGCGTACTAACTTAGCGATAAATATGTTTTTGCAGAATGCTCATGGCTGAAAGCCGAAGGCCCAATAACTTAGATATTTGCAAAATTGTACTTTTGTGTATGTCTTTATGGTAAAATTTTGACATCATTTTCGAATGTTACAAATTTTGAGGAGGTTCAAATAAAGACTTTAAGGTTTCTAACATCGAAATAATATCATGAACAATATTTCTTGCTTTTTTCATCACTTGAGTATTGGTTTTGTCTAGCGATTGTTCGTCGAAATACTTCCATAAATAGAGTAAGTCATCAAACTGATAGGCAAAGTCATCAATGCGATAGAGTGAAAATCTGTCCTCCTTTTCGTAGGCTTTGTAGATTACCAAACAGAATGCACCATCCTTGAGGATGCTTTTGACCATATTTTGGCTAAAATCCTGTGGTAACTCCCGATTGTCCACCAAAAAGTCTAAGATAGAGCTCTGATCTTGGCTGATAGTAAGTTTAGAATTTAGGCTCATGGTATATTAGGATTTTTCAAAGATGGATTCAACTTGAAATCATACAATCGCAAAAATATAGCTATCAACCAATTTTTATACAAGATATAAAACGAATCGATAAATATATATTTTGGGTAAAAAGTTCTTGAAATATTGCAAGCAATATCCTTAACAAGTCTTGTTATTCTTTGTTTAGTGCAATATTTGGCAGTTAAAAAATAAAGACTTAACTTTGAGATTATTTTAAGATTTTCATTGCGTATTTTTTGCCTGTAAATCAAGCGGAAAACTTGAAGCTGTGAAAATAATTGACACTATTCATAAATCTAAAACGCAGATATAAAGTGGATATTTTTGAGAAAGTCGTAAACAACATGGGGCCGCTAGGTTCTTACCACAAAATTGGCCACCACTATTTTTCATTTCCTAAATTGACTGGCGAATTAGGCCCTTATATGAACTTCAATGGCAAGCGCATGCTAAATTGGTCATTGAACAACTACCTTGGTTTGGCCAATCATCCTGAAGTGCGCGAAGCTGATGCACAAGCTTCGGCCGACTATGGTTTGGCTTATCCAATGGGTGCTCGTATGATGTCGGGTAACTCTGATTTACATGAGGAGTTTGAGCGTCAATTAGCTGAATTTGTAGGAAAAGAAGACGCATTCTTGTTGAACTACGGCTACCAAGGGGTAATGTCTATTATTGAATGTATGGTAGACCACCGTGATATCATTGTTTACGATGCTGAATGTCATGCTTGTTTGATTGATGGTATCCGTTTGCACAAAGCCAAAATGGGTGCATATTATAAGTTCAATCACAACGACATGGACTCGTTGCGTAAAAACCTTGAACGCGCTACCAAAAAAGTTGCTGAAACTGGTGGTGGTATCTTGGTTATTACTGAGGGTGTATTTGGTATGTCGGGTAAAGTTGGTTCTTTGGACGAAATCGTTGCCCTAAAGAAAGATTTTAACTTCAGAATATTGGTTGATGATGCTCATGGTTTTGGTACAATGGGTGAAAATGGTCGTGGTGTTCACGAGCATTTGAACTGTATCGAAGGCATTGATTTGTACTTCTCAACATTTGCCAAGTCAATGGCTGCTATTGGTGCATTCGTGGCTGCTCCGAAAGACATTATCATGTACTTAAAATACAACATGCGTTCTCAGACTTATGCTAAGGCACTTCCGATGCCATACGTAATAGGAGGAATGAAGCGTTTGGAGTTAATCAAGAAACACCCTGAATTGCGTGAGAAGTTGTGGGAGAATGTTCGTGCTTTGCAAGATGGTTTCCGTAAGAGAGGATTTGACATTGGTGAAACTACATCGCCAGTAACACCAGTATTCTTGCATGGAGAATACGACGTGCTTACAGCAACGTCTTTGATTAAGGATTTACGTGAAAATATGGGTATCTTCTGTTCGATTGTAGTTTATCCAGTTGTACCAAAAGGACAAATTATGTTGCGTATTATCCCTACTTCTGCACATACATTGGAGGATGTTGAGTACACCATGAACCAGTTTGAAGTAGTACAGAAAAGATTGGCTGAAGGCTTCTATAAAGCACAAGCTGAGCAGTTTAAATCGGTATTAGCATAATTTTAATACGATTTTGTGCTTTTTTCATGCTTTTTTTTACAAAAGAATTTGCATCATGTTGGAAATTGACTATATTTCGGTCGTAAAAAATGCCTACAGGCTTCGTATGAGGCTTTTTTAACCATTTATCCAACCTAAATCCAATTACAAATATGAGCAGATTCTCAGAAGTAAAAGACTTGATTATGTCATTAGAGGGTGACTTCGAAAAGTTCTATGAAAAAGGCAATCAGGCTGCTGGAACTCGTGTAAGAGGTGGCATGCAAGCATTAAAAACTTTGGCTCAAGAGATTCGTACTGAAATCCAAGACAAGAAAAACCAAAGTAAATAATTTAAGCAAATATAAAAGGCTAGCAATTCAAACTGCTAGCCTTTTGCTTTTGGGACTTTTCCAGAAAAATCATTTTTGGAAGCCACCTACCTGCTAAAACTGTTCTGCATTCATAATGGTAGCCATACCATCTGTCGTTTTTTTGTTGGTAGCTACATCAAAAATTTCACATTTGATTTCAGCAATATGCTTCTTCTCATCAATGTTTACTACGGTAAACACCGCTTCATAATCTGTGTCAACAAACATTGGTCGCTTAAATTCAGAAACTTGTTTTAAATAAACACTTCCGAAACCAGGAAATTCAGTACCCATTACTTTAGAGAAAATGCTCGAAGCTAGTGCACCATGAATAATCGGGCGCTTAAATTGAGTGGTAGCGGCAAATTCAGCATCCAAATGAAGAGGGTTGTGGTCACCAGATACTTTTGCAAATAAAATTACGTCATCTTGTGTGAATGAAAACTTATGACGATGTACAGTATTGAGAGCAATCATGAATAAAAAGATTTTTTGAATGAAATAGTACCCATTTAATGGGCGCTTCATTTCTTAATTTTATGCAAATATACTTCGAGTATTTTGATTTCAGTAACAATACGCTATTGCTTACAAAGGTTTACTATTAAGTAATAGTGCAGAATTATATTTTTAGGGACAAGGCAACAGGCACAAGGCAAAGAGTGTTAAAATATTTTTAACGACCATGTACATGCATTTTTCCCATAGCCCACCGCCAAAAGCCGATACCTGAAAGCTTAAAGCACAATCTTAAACTTTATTTTGCGTA
>NZ_JBMLSD010000025.1:7232-10618 GCF_049240685.1 Flectobacillus sp. | reverse complement strand
GATTAAATTAATAGTTTCTCAAAGTTAACAGTTGCATATAACCTTTTGATTATAAATGCATTACAACAACTGATATACTATTAACCAATAAAGTCTTTTCACTTAATTATTCAAAATATCTTGTAGCTAACAGATTGAATGTATAAAAAACCAATCTCAAATAGAATTATTAAGTTATGCAACAAAACTATCTCATAAAAGACTATCAGCATCACTTGCTGGTAAATAGTCTATCAAGTGTTTTTGGAGATTTTGATCAATCGATGCTCACACTTATAGAGCCCCAACTGGAGTGGATAGAGTTGGCTGGAGGCGAAATACTATTTGAACAAGATGAAACAGATGATGCCTTATATTTTGTAATTAGTGGTCGATTAAGGGCATTTATTACTACTCCCGAGGGCGAACATATTACTATCGGGGAGATTATTCGTGGAGAAACTGTTGGGGAAATGGCGCTATTCACAGGCGAGCCCCGTGGTGCTAGTATTGTAGCCACCCGCGATAGTGTACTCGTAAAATTAACCAAAGAGCTTTATGAGAAAATCCTAAAAGCTTATCCGCTTATTTCTATGAGTGTTTCGAAAATTATTATTAATCGTCTTCGAAATTCTCAATCCTTAAAAAAAACAAGTAAAAAACCAGTTAATATATGCTTCGTCGATATTTCGAGAAAGCAAAGATCTTTTATTGATAAGCTTTTCCCTTATTTAGAAAGAAAAAGTCGTACCCTATTGTTGTCGTCAGACCTCATAAACCAAACGCACGAAACAGAAAATCTTGCACAAGCTGCCAAAAATGACACTACCCATTATCGCAAGCTAAGTCAGTGGCTCGACGAGCAAGAGTCAAAGCATGATTTGATGTTGTATCTCTGCGACAACACCAACACCGAGTGGACACAACGCTGCATCAGAAACGCAGATGAGCTTTACCTCATTGCCTCGGCCGACGAGTCGCCCAACCTCACAGATTTTGAGAAAGATATCTTTTATAAAACTCAGGCTCGCCCTGTAATCAAAAACTTAATTCTGCTTCATGACGAACAGACCGTTATCCCACATTTTACAGAAAATTGGTTAAAACCTCGTAATGTTCAACGCCATTTTCATATCCGTCCCCATCTCATTACAGACTTGCAGCGTCTAGCGAGGGTCATATCGGGCAATGCCATTGGACTTGTATTGGCAGGTGGTGGGGCAAAAGGCTTTGCCCATTTGGGCGTGTACCAAGCATTAAAAGAATTTAATATACCCATTGATTTTGTTGGAGGAACAAGCGTCGGCGCGATGATGTCATCTCTGGTGGCCTTTGATATTTCTCCCGAAGAGGCAAAATCCAACGCCCGAAGGGGAGCTTTTTTTAATCCAACAAAGGACTATACTCTACTGCCTTTTATATCCTTGATTAAAGGTCATAGAATCGAAAAAATGATTTCGGATAGTATTGTGAGCAGTGTTGGCAAAGAAGTGAATATAGAGGATACATGGATACCCTGCTATTTTGTTTCCAGTAATTTTACAGAAGCCCGAGAGGTATTACATACAAAAGGGTCAATTACTAAATATCTACGGGCAAGTAGTTCGATTCCGGGTGTATTCCCGCCTGTGATCGACAACAACGACTTCTTGGTGGATGGTGGTACTTTCAATAATTTCCCTACGGATATCATGAACAAATTGGGAGTAGCTAAAATTATTGGTGTAGATTTTTTTATAGACAAACCCAATAAGTTATCGATTACCAAAATGCCTTCAGGGTGGGAGATTTTGAAAGATAGATTTAGAAGTAAAAAAGACCAAAAATATCGGATTCCACTATTGATGTCTATCATATTGAATAGTACTGTACTCTATAGCGATGCACGCCAAAGCGAAACCAAAAAATATACAGACCTCTATATCAATCCAGATTTGCGCAAGTATAGCATTCTTAATTGGCAAGCATTCGATGAAATCTATGAAATTGGCTATCAGCATGCCAAACAGATTTTTGAAAATATGTCTGAGGAAGAACTAAGATTTTACAGAGAGTAGCAGTAGGGAAACAACCATTTTATTTCAATTTTTTAACAAAATAATACAATTTTTAGGTAAATATTGCAACGAAAAAAGCGCTTGTATCGTTTTATTAGTAGAGATTTGAAACCGCATATTCCATGATGAAAGTTATGTCAAAACCTGTTTTTTTCAAGGGTTTTGAACAATAAATCCTACTAATTTGCTCTCCACAAAAAACTGGAAAGCTTAAACATCAAGGCTATGAAAAAGGTGATTGTTGCAACAAATTTTTCGGAGGAAGCCGAAAACGCTACGATATATGCAGCTCAAGCTGCAGCTGCATTAAACTTAGAGTTGGTATTGTTCCATCTACACAATGTTTCGATACATGCATTGAATGCCCGCACTTCGAGTAACTCCATGAATTATGGCTTATCATTGGCTAAATTGGAGCTAGCCGAGGCTGCCCAAAAACTTGGAAAAGAATACGCCATTAAAGTAACACCGCATTTTGCTTCGGGAGATATTACTGAAGAATTAAATCGTTGCTTTCTCGAACACGAGGCTGATTTGCTTGTGCTGGGTATGCCTGAAAAATCGGTTGAACAAGATTTATTAGGCAATACCACAACCTTAGTTATCAATAAACTAAAATATCCTATCATGGCAATTCCTAATAATGTACAATTTGAAGGAATCAAAAACATCCTATTTGCCTGTGACGTTACCAAAGGGGTACATGGTCTGATACTGGAAAGGGTAAAATCTGTAGCAAAAAGCTTTAGTGCAAAAGTTGAGGTATTTTTTGTCTGCCGTAAACAACATGAGCTCAGTGCTGTGGATGTTGAGCATTTAGACAGTATTTATGCAGGCTTGGACGGGATTGATTATTCGTATAATAACATAACCTCAGATAGCGTAGTCGAATCTATCAAGGACGAAATAAAACAGACTCATTCCGACTTGTTGGTGATGGTGCCTTACAAATACGGATTTTTAAGTTCTATGGTGCATCGAAGTAAAACCCGTATGATGGCCTCCGAAAGTAAGGTTCCTTTACTTTCTTTGAACCTTTAACGTGTAAAGGATCTAGTAATTTGAGATTTTTGCATAGTATCACTCCACAAAATACATCAAAGGCAGTCAAGAGTTTTTTCTTATTTCGAATCAGTTTTTGACTCAGTTGTAAAACAGTTTAAAGGCGAGTTATCCCGAATTTTAAAATTGGGGTTTTCTATGAGTTTTAATCAAAAAAGCGGTTAGGAAATATATCCCAACCGCTTTTTTCATGCATCTATAGATTAGTTAGTTAGGGGTAAGTTGTAGGCTGTAAGCTGTAGGGAGAAGGTTTTTGTAATTTCAAACAAAACTCCTTTTGCCTATTTC
>NZ_JBMLSD010000025.1:0-7132 GCF_049240685.1 Flectobacillus sp. | reverse complement strand
CAAATCTAATTTAGTTCACTCACTCAACTAGAAATGCCCAAAATCAATTCAAAAATTATCCATGCTTTGCATATTTTAACCTAAAGCTAAATTGCATCGAATATTTGAGTAAATTCATTTCTTTACCTTTATCAACCCTCTAATTGAACTATTTCGATGAGTAACTATCTTAAAATAGGTCTAAGGCTTCTCATAATTGGATTATTTGCAGTCTCAGTAAATACCTTTGCTCAAACTTCAAAAAAAATACGCTTTGATTATACCATTGATTTTGGTATGCCTCAAAATCAAAGCTTCACAGTGGTATTAAGAAGCGAAGGATTCCCCCAAGACACTTTAGATTTTACGATGCCCCAATGGATGCCAGGGTATTATCAAATTATGTCTTATGCCAAACAGGTAAATACCATCGAAGCGAAAGATGCTAAAGGAAAGATTTTGAAGCTTCACAAAAAGGCAGAGAATATTTGGCAATTAATTTTACCCAAAAACACCCCTTTCAGTATCAAGTATTCGGTAACAGCCAAGCGCAACTTTGTGGCAGCAGCTATTGTAGATAGTGCACATGCATACGTAGTTACAACGGCTGCGTTTTTGTATGTGCCCGAGTTTTTACATAGTCCCGTAAAAATTAAAGTAAAAACACCTTGGAAGGATGTAGCTACTGGACTAACACCAGTAATTGGGAAAAAGCATGAATTTATGGCTTCTGATTTTGATATATTGTACGATTGTCCAATCCTTTCAGGAAACCTTGAAGAATTACCTTCTTTTGAAGTTGGAGGTAAAAAGCACCGCTTTGTGGGGTATAAAATGGGACAATTTGATAAAGTACGTTTGATGAGTCAGCTTCAAAAAATTATAGAACAAGCTACTTCACTGGTGGGTGATATTCCTTATCAGGAGTATACTTTTATAGGAATTGGCCCAGGAAACGGCGGTATCGAGCACCTGAATAATACAACAGTAAGTTTTACTGGCGAAAATCTTAGTCAAAGAGAGGTTGAAATAAAGATATTGAATTTTTTAACACACGAATATTTCCATCATTATAATGTAAAACGCATTCGCCCGTTTGAGTTGGGTCCTTTTGATTACAGTCAAATGAACCATACCAATCAGCTTTGGATAAGCGAAGGTCTGACAGTATATTATGAGTATCTTTTGGTAAAAAGAGCTGGACTTATTTCGGAGTCAGAAGTGCTGACCAATCTTTCAAGAAACATCACAAATATTCAGAACAACCCAGGAAGATTGCACCAGTCACTAACTCAAGCTAGTTATGATACTTGGAAAGATGGGCCGTTCGGGACTTCGGGAAAAGATGCTTCAAAGTCTATTTCATATTATGAAAAAGGCCCTCTAGTGGGCTGGATTGTAGATTTAGCCATTAGAAATGCAAGCAATAACCAGAAATCCTTAGATGACGTCATGCGCTATTTGTATCATTATTATTACAAAAAACTCAAACGAGGCTTTACCGATGCAGAGTTCCGACAGGCATGCGAAACAATTGCAGGACAGTCCCTAAGTGCAGAATTTGAGTATATCTACAATACCAAAGAATTGGACTATTCCACGTATTTGGGTTATGCGGGTTTGGAAGTGAGTGTAGACGAAACAACACATAAATGGACTGTTTCGAGAAAAGTTTCTATTACTCCCAAGCAAGAGGCTATTCTAAAAAGCTGGTTAGGAAGCATTTAGTTACAGTACTAAATTTGCCATAAGTTGTGGGTTCTGGACAAATGGTTTTAACCTATTTTATCATAACCACAAATATGATTTTGTCTAAAGCCCACGACCGAATACCCATTGCCCAAGGTGTGTAATTTCAATATTATTTTGGTTGTTAGTTTAATAATCAAATAATTGTACTTCTATAGGAAATCAGTCAATTGATAAGTTTTTGAGCAAAATGAGAGATAAATAGTCTACACTAGTCAACAGGCCAAGAGATTTAAAATGCTTTAATAACTACAGACATACTTTTTTCAGAAGCCCAGCACCAAAAGCTCCAAGCTGTAAGCCAAAAGTTAAATTTTGTTTTGTGTACTAACTTAATTTTGAGTTTTGTCTATTCTTCCTTTTAGCTTAAATTATTTTATAAAACTATTATGAAGTTTTTTATCAGGCCTAGAAATGAGATAAATTGCTGTTAACTTTGTCAAAAAACATAATTTTACTCATTTATCAATCATTCTTCCACAGATGTTTAAAAAACTATTTCTCTTAATTCTACTCTTAGGATTGTTCAATCACACTTCTCATGCACAAAAACGTATAGGTATCTACAGTCTAAGTACTATTTCTTCAAAAAGTGGCCATTTATTCGGCCTAGACTCAGATTACAATGGCCTTTTTAGGGCTATACCCGCCTACTGTGTTGATTATTTTTCAAATAATGCAGACTTTATTACTATTGACCGTAAAAACTTCCAACTCATCGAAAATGAGCGAGAAATCCAAAAATCTGAAAGTTTTATGGATGGTTATGTAGTTGGTCAAGGTAAAAGTGAGGGTGTAGACCTAATATGTCAAAGCGTGTTTGATGTCGATACCTACAGCCTTATCATCAAAATTCTTGATGTAAAGGCCGAAAAAGTACTTTGCTCAAGTGACAAAAAAATGGATAAAAATCTATTTGGCATCAAAGACTTGAAGCAACAGGTCACAGGAATGTTACTTGAAATTAGCTCCAAATGTTTTGAAAACGAAATACCCGTAGTTAGAGTCCTTGAAACTAAAGGTAAAAAAGCAAGAAAAGTCCTAATTGCTGCAGGCTCGAACCTAAGACTTCGTTCTGGATACAAAATCGAAATCTATGAACTAGTGAACGAAAAGATTGGAAATAAAACTATCTCAAGAAAAAATACCATAAGCAGTGGCGAAATCTTGAAGGTCGAAGATGAAAACTTTTCAGTACTAGAAATTTACGAAGGAAATGAAAAACTTTTAGAGCTTTTGAATAATAATACTCCTCTATTTTGTAAACCAACTACAAACTAGATTGCCAACAATCTTATCTTTTTTCTGCTACTTTAAGAATCAGGCAAAATTAAATCTGAGTTACCAGTCCGTTGTATTAGTCGAAAAATTCTACGATTACGTCAGGGATTCTTTTTTTTTAGTTACTGAATAAAGTTGTATTTACTTGTTCAGGACTGAGTCTTGAACTCGTTATTTAGCATTTGAAACTGTTTTTGCAAAATGCATTGTAAAACTCTTAACAAAAAACTTTCCGTTTTCAGGTTATTTAGAAATTAAAAAAAGCTTACCGCTAATTATACATACGCCTGACTACCAGCGCCTTATGTTATCATTTCAAAAGTTATTTTTTTGTAATTGTACACAAAACTCCTAAAAGTTTACTTAAACTCATATTTACCTATTAAATAACATTATCATGAGAATACTTTTTACTTTTTTGCTAACATGCTTTATAATTTCAACTATAACCGCCCAATCAAAATATGATAAGGCAATTCTAATACAGAATACATTAGCCTCTGATCCATATATTTCTACTATCGTCAATACTGTTAATAGCAAGCTTAAACAGAACCCTTCACGACATTTATATTGGTGGGGAGTTGATGACCACAAACTTAGCCTATTAAATTCTTCCGAGGTAATTTCAAAACCCATTGATAAGGTAAAGTATATTGTCTTCAATCTTACTGGGTTTGATCAGACGCCAGTATTACAAATGACTACCGACACAACAGGTAAAACTTTATCCGTTTTTTATACCATAAATCCGTTTTTTCAGTTCAAAACGAAAGATATTGAGGTCAAATCCTCAAAAATACTAGACATATCTAATGTTTCAATTGATACTCGGTTTTCATTAATAGGCACCAAAATCGAAGTAAAAAAATTTGCAGAGGAATTTGGTGCAGACCCCAACAAACTCAAAAAATCAGACCCGAAGCAATATGATAAAATGCTCCAAAAGGTAAATCAAAAGTACAAGCCAATTATCGCTGATAAACTCAAGGAATGGTGCGTATATTTTGGAACAGAAACAGCAAGATCTCTAAACTTTTTTCCTGGCGAATATTCAGACCGTTCTTTCAAAGTAATACCAGACCCTGCAGATAGTGACAAAAAAAGAGTAAAACAAATTTCTTTCAATGGCTCTCTAAAAGACGGAATCCAAAAGAATGAATTTTTCGAACTCTATGAAATTCTTGATTTTGATGCTAAAAAAACAACAAGATATGTTGGTTCCTTCAGTGTGTCGGAAGTGGGTGAAAATCAAAGTACCGCAGAAAAGTTTGGAATTGGTGGAGGTAAAGATATTGCCGAAGTGCTCAAAAGCGGTAACGAAGTATTGTTATTTGATGGAAGAAATAGCGCTTTGAAATATATAAAAGGTATGAACAAAAACCTAACTGAATACAATGTGGGGATTCGGAAGGAGTGTTTGTTTTGTGCAAACGCACTTGAGAAAACCCTCATTTCGATACCTGTCATCAACACGATTGAAAGAAACGCCCCAGAACTTACTTATTTTCAAGAACTAGCAAAATCGGATAATTATTTTGATTTTAATAATGAGGCACTACTGAATAAGCAATTGGGGGTAAAATACCTATTTTATAAAGACGCTGAAAATCTAATGGTTACCGATATAGAAACTGGTAGAATTATTGGCTCAGAAAGTTCATTTTCTAACGTAGATAAAACCATCGCAAAGAATATCTTCTTGGATGTATCTCAAAAAAGTATGGAATTTTTGAAAGTTAAGGAGGCCAATAAGAAGAAAGTTAAGGAAATTTATCTCTACAGTGATTTCGGATTTAGTTATGGCGAAAGAGTTTCCATCTTTATCAAAGAAGAAGAAAAAGTAGGAAATAAAGTTTTGCAACGAAAAGTAGCTATAGCGGAGGGGAAGGTTACTGAAATTATCTCCGACTTTATATGTGAACTTACCATTAAAGAGGGTGAAAAAGAGCTACTTGAAGCCTTGAATGCAAACAAACAAATTAACATAGAATATAAAATCAAATAATATGAAAGTTCAACATCTTCTGCTCATATTGCTACTATGTCAATTGAGCGCATGCGCCCCTAAAACTACCCCAATTAAAAACTCATTCGACTATGTTAGAACTGGAAAAGTAAACGTGATTTCATCTGACAAAGGACTACTTTCTGTAAAATGTGAAGGAATGGCCGAAAATCTAAATAAGGCTATCCTATTTGCCGAAATGAATGCTTTGGAAAATATTCTTTACCGAGGAATCCCTGGCTCTAATCAAGAAGCTCCATTGATACCTGATGAACTTGATGCCTACAAAAAAAATCAACTAGTTTTAGATAACCTTGTTTTTAGAAATGGTTACAAAAATTACATAACAGGCTCAGAAATCATAGAACGACATGATGCCAATGGAATATTTGTTGTTCAAAAGGTGACATTTGATGTTCCAGCTCTAAGAAAATATCTTGAAAACAATAACATTATTAGAAAATTTGGATTATGAAAATTTTAAAATTATTCTACCTCATTGCAACATCTGTTTGTTGCACAGTATCTTACGCCCAAACCAAGGTTGAAGAAAAGCCAAACAACCAGCCAACGATAATGGTGATACCTTTTACTTCGGAGGGTATTAACCTTAGAGATGCTTTTGAAAACAATTCACTAGTTAGGGTGGGTATTACTAAAGTGAAAGAAGCTTTTGATCAACGTGGGGTTAATACTATTGACCTCAGAGCCAAAATTAAACAAGCCGAAGCATCATTGGCTTTACAAAGCGATCAAAAATCATCCATAAAAGATGAGGTAATAAATAATTCTGGCGCAGATATCTACGTAGAGGTAGAATGCAAACCCAACTACTCTTCGTCTGGCAATAGTGTAACCTTGATTATGACTGCCTACGATACGTTTTCGGCGGAATCTTTTGCCAACAAAGTCGCTAATTCACCAAAATTTTACACTACCAACTTTGACAAATTGGTGGAAAAACTAGCAGAAACAGAAGTTCCCAATTTGTTAAATACCATTCAACAAAAGTTTGATGATATTCGTGTCAATGGCCGAACTATTACTGTTCGTGTAGGAATATTAGAAGGCTCGAAATTAAAAATGGGAAAAGAGATTGATAAAGATGGTAATCTGCTGAGTGATGCAATAGAGGATTTTATTCAAGAAAAAAGCTTTAAGAACAAGTATCACGTTCAGGGCTCTACAGATGCCCAAATCAATTTCGATATGGTAAAAGTACCAATGAAAGATGCGGAGGGCAATCCTTTCAGAATTTCAAGGTTTGCCGCTGATTTTAGAAAATTCCTTAGAACAAAAGATTTACAATGCACTCAAGTAATCAACGGAAACAGTATAATTTTTTCGATAAAGTAAAATGAAAATACTTCTCAAAACTATTATCATACTCTTGTGGTGTCAGATATGCCAAGCACAAAAAATTTCGATTCTACCAAGTGGGGAGGTTGATTTAATAGAGTCTCTGCTTAACATCAAACCTGAAAACTTTGGTATCGAAGCTAACAGTAAAATAACCTTAAGTTGTGAAGTTGACCTATCGAAGGTATTCAAAATCGAGGGTTTAACTACCAAGTATGTTGGAAAGAGTAAAATCAACTTTAAAGTAGTAAACAATTATGGTGATTTGGATACTACATTTAGCTATACAATAGAAACAAGCGCACCAAGCAAAAGTGAGGTTTTCAGCAAAACCAAATCCAGTTTTATCAAAGACAAAGTTCTACAAACCAAAATGAATAATGAAATTCATTCATATCTTTTGGCAAAAGCAAATCATAATTGTAAAACTGAACTTGAAGAAGCCAAGCAAAATTTTATCAATAAAGAATGGAAGGAAGCATATCAAAAAGCTTCTGCCCAGCTATTGACTACTTGTAACAAAGATGCCAAAGCCTTAATGACAAAAATCGATATGGCATACGATGAGGAGTTTTGTAATGAAAAACTCACAAAAATTAAAATTATGGCAAACTCTGGTATCGAGTATCGAATGGAAATAGCACTTGAGGAGCTGCTCACCATCCCAAAAAACTCTAAGTGTAAAGAGGAGGCATTGAAAATTTCAAAACAAATCGGAGATTATTTACTAAAAAAAGGAGAAATCAACTCATCCAA
>NZ_JBMLSD010000024.1:8741-11186 GCF_049240685.1 Flectobacillus sp. | reverse complement strand
TTGAAAAAATATACAAAACAGGAGTTTTGGCAGTGAAGTAAGCCCTGAGTCGGATTAATGCTGAATTATCTGATTACTAGACAAAATTGGATTTACTAGTTCAAGACTTAGTCTTGGACTCATTTTTTTAACAGTTTGAAACTGTTTTAAAAAATTCAGTGAAAAAGTTCAAACACCTCAATAAGGCTTGCTCGTTTTGTCCAGTAATCAGGGTAAATCCAAATACCTCTATTTTATATACTTCCGAAATCCAACCTCAGAAATCCGAAATAGATAATTCTCTCAATTTCATCAAAAAAGCGGTCAGAAATTATTTTTCTGACCGCTTTTTTGATGCTACTACGCTCTATCCAACTCGGCTCAAGACGCAATCATTGCGTCTCTACTGCTAGAATACAAATTTTAAAATAATCACTCAATTACAAATCACTCAATTCAAGAGGCTCGATTGAACAG
The DNA here is from genome assembly GCF_049240685.1 of Flectobacillus sp. NCBI lineage: Bacteria > Pseudomonadati > Bacteroidota > Cytophagia > Cytophagales > Flectobacillaceae > Flectobacillus > Flectobacillus sp. Next base: position 10,730 of record NZ_JBMLSD010000024.1, on the reverse strand, counting down.
GATAAGCTCTTTAAAAAAGTATCACTATTTGCAGTTATTATACAATTTACTGGTAGTTTTGCGCTGGGATGTAAAGAGGACTTTATGGATAGTAATCTAAAGAATACACAACTTTGGCTGGCATTTAAAAGTGGCGATAGTGAAGCACTAGGGCAATTAGCTAGTGAGCATTACCGTGTACTTTATAACTATGCAACCAAGTTTACCAAAGATAGAGAGCTGATCAAAGATTGTATTCAGGATTTATTTTTATACCTATGGGATCAACGCGAAAATCTTCATTCGTCCCCCTTTGTGACTATTTATCTTCTGAAATCACTTAAGCATAATCTTTTCAAAAAACTTAACCAAGAAAAGAAATGGGTTTTAGATGATTTTGATACGGAGTCACCTTTTTCGGAAAATACCAATATCGAATCTACTATTATTGCATTGGAGCTTTTTGCAGAAAATGAGCAAAAAGTACGAACCGTCTTGAATAACCTTCCAAAACGACAACAAGAGGTTATTTTTCTCAAATTCTACGAAACGCTAAGCATCGAAGAAATTGCTGAAATTATGGATATGAATAAGCAATCTGTTTCTAATTTATTGCAAAGAGCTATTCATAACCTAAAGCAAAATTGGCAATTAGCAGTGTATCTTCTTTATAATCTGTACTTTAACGTCAGGGTTTAATTGTTTTTTTCTTTTACCAGAAAAAAAAATAAAAAAAAATCTTCCAAAGTGAGTATCTGAGTATGAGCAAAGGCTATTACTAGCAAAGTGCGAAAAATACAAGATATTCTATGTTCGATTACAAAAACTTTTCAGCTAATGATTTTGCGATGGACGCATTCTTTCGAGAATGGGTACTGAAGCCTACGCCTGATTCTTCGGCATATTGGAACAACTGGCTTGGGCACAATCCAGAAAAATCAGTAGTAATAGAGAAAGCTCGAAATATTGTAATTACCCTCAAAAACGCACAAGAAGAGATTTCTGACTATGAAATAGATATGGCTGTAGCGCAAATAGTAGCCGCTGCCAATCAAGGCGGTGCACAGCCAAAGTCTGTCATTCGCCCAATTTGGTCTCCTACAAAACTCATTCGTTGGGCCGCCAGTATTGTTGCCGTTGTTGGACTTACTTGGTATGCTTACGATTATTGGGGCAATAGACCCTCAGAACTATATACTCAAACGGTGGCAACCGTAGTAAGCAACCCTAAAATACTCGAAACTTTCAATAAATCATCAGAGCCTATGGTGATTACCTTGCCAGATGGAAGTTCGGTGATTTTACAACCCAAAAGTAGGATTAGCTATCCTTCTCAGTTTGAAGATTCTGTTCGTGCGGTAGTGCTTTCTGGAGAAGCATTTTTTGAAGTTGCTAAAAATCCTCAACAGCCTTTTTTGGTATATGCCAACGAATTGATAACTAAAGTGCTCGGAACGAGTTTTACCATAAAAGCTTTTGCCAATGACACACAAGTAAAAGTAATTGTAAAAACAGGAAAAGTATGGGTTTATACAGCCAAAGCTGCTCAAAACCCTCAAGCAATAGAAGCAAAAGCCCAAGTTACTTTGGCTCCTAATCAGCAAATTACTTTACTGCGAGAAAAGTTAGCTTTACAAAAAGTCAATATTTCGGCACAAATGATTCGTGAGTTGCCAAGTATTCAAACGCAGAGTTTTGAATTTAATCATACGCCATTGTCTGATGTGTTTCAGATGCTAGCATCAACTTACCATGTGACAATTGACTATGACCAGCAATTAATGTCAGCTTGCGAACTCACGGCATCCTTGGGTGACGAGCCTTTACAAGAAAAGTTAAAATTGATTTGCTCAGTAATCGAGGCTACTTACGAAATACAAGAAGGAAAAGTCGTGATTCACGGAAAGGCTTGTAATTAAGATGCTTTAGGCTTTAAGCGCAGTTTTGTGCATTCTTGAGAAATGTTTTTCTGAGAGCCCTTAGCTGAGAGCCGAAAGCCCAAAAGTTGCT
>NZ_JBMLSD010000024.1:0-8641 GCF_049240685.1 Flectobacillus sp. | reverse complement strand
TGAGAAATGTTTTTCTGAGAGCCCTTAGCTGAGAGCCGAAAGCCCAAAAGTTGCTAGCTAAACTTATTTTTTATCAATCAAAAACAATCAACAATCTCAAATTTACTCTAAATGCCTTTTTTCTATAAATCAAAATCACCTCCGATGAGTGGATAGATCATTGAAATCTCGCTCAAATAAAAAAAGCCGACGGTGCTACCAACACCATCGACTTGTTCATGTACATCCGAAAGTTTCTCAGGCTTTTCATCAAGATTTTTGATGGACAGGATGCTTTATGTCAGTTTTTCAACCAACCAATCAAAATTATGTCAAAAAAACGACAATTCACTAAGATTCCAATCAAGATTATGCGAATCTCCTTCGTGCAGATGATTGTCTCAGTTTTGTGCATGTCTATTGCCAATGCTGGGAATGTAAAAGCTCAAGATTTACTCGACCAAAAAGTGAGCATTGTCTCTACTAATCAGGCTTTTGAAAAAGTGTTGGAAACACTTGAGCAAGAAGCTCATGTGAAATTTATGTATAGTCCGCAGCTTATCGCTTCTGGGCGTAAAGTTTCTATTTCGGCCAAAAAAGAAAAGCTTTCTACTCTATTGGAAAGTCTTTTAAAACCTCTCAAAATATCATACGAAGTTGTAGACCGAAAAATCCTGCTCAAACGTACAGAAGTGGGAGGTTTTTTAGAAAACAAAGTGACTTCAAGCGTGGCTCAAACTATCAAAGGGAAAATTACCGACGCCGAAAAAGGTGATGGAATTCCCGGAGTAAGTATCGCCATAAAGGGTACCAATCTAGGTACTGTAACTGACGAGCAAGGTAATTATACCCTGACTGTTCCTGATGAGAAAGCAGTTCTTGTCATAACCTCGGTAGGTTATATCAAGGCTGAAGTAGTGGTAGGAAATAGATTTACAGTAAATATTAGTCTCAATCCTGATACCCAAAATCTAGGTGAAGTAGTAGTGGTAGGATATGGTACTCAAAAGGTTACAAATGTATCTGGTGCTATTGCCACGGTGAAAGGTGCTGATATAGAGCGACTTCGTCCTGTACGACCTGAAGATGCTCTGCAAGGTCGTGCGTCTGGGGTAACGATTATCTCGAATGGTTCTCCAGGCTCTAAGCCAACGGTGTTGATTCGCGGTATTCCTTCTTTTTCGGGTACCGACCCTGTGGTAATTATCGATGGTGTTCCTCAAACCTTAAATGACTTGAACGCTATTAATGCAGCAGATATCGAATCAATGAACGTTTTGAAAGATGCTGCAACGACGGCGATTTATGGAGTAAAAGGAGGAAATGGGGTAATTGTAGTAACTACTAAAAACGGGGCGAAAAATCAAAAAGCTGAAGTTTCGGTAAGTTCAAACTACGGTGTACAACAAGTGATGAGAACCATAGGAGTACTCAACGCTACAGAATACGCCGCAATCCTTAACGAAGGAAGTACTTTAGCGGGTGGCGGTCTGATTTTCAAAGATTTATCAAGTGTTGGTGTTGGAACAAACTGGCAAAAGCAAATCTTCAAAGAAGCTCCTTTGCAATCGCACAATGTTACGGTTCGTGGCGGAAGCGAGCAAGTGCAGTATTTTGTTTCTGGAGGCTATACTGGGCAAGATGGTATTGTAGGCGGTGGAAAAAACTCAAACTTTAACCGTTTGAATTTGACTTCAAATTTGACTTTTCAACTTAGTAAAAAAGTTAAATTACTATCAAATACCAGCTTTGTAAATATTCAAAGCGTTGGAGTTCAAGAGAATTCATTTAACTCGATTATTGGTAGTGCACTCAATTTTGACCCAACTGTTCCTGTTTTGAATACCGTACCAAATACCGTCGGGAAATATGGATTTAGTAATTTGTTGTTATCCGAAATTTTTAACCCATTAACTAAGCTTGACAACAACTACAACCAAAGTAATGGAAACAAATGGTATGGTAAATTAGAGTTGCAATATGAGGTTATTAAAAACCTAACGCTTGCTTCTCGATTTGGCTATACCAATTGGAATAATACCTTTAAGTCATTTACTCCTCTGGCTTTCTACGGTCCACTCAATGTTGAAAATACCATGAATGCCGATGGTTCCACCGTTACGGGTCGTCATAATAGTGTTTATGAATCAAAACGTACTGATAATACTTACACATTCGAAACATTCGGAACATACAATTTTACACTCCCAAATGAGCACCATTTTGAAACCGTTGCGGGTATTTCACTAGCCAAAGTTTCGGGTGACGAAACCAACGGTTCTCGCCAAGATGTGCCGTTTAACTCATGGGAATTTGCTGATATAACTGCCGCAACAGGCGTTAATACAGCCGACAATGTTAATGCTATTTCGATGGGAAATAGTCAATATTTCCGTAAAAACCTTTCTTATTTTGGACGTGTCAATTACGATTGGAAAGACAAATATTTAGTGTCATTTTCTGCTCGTCGTGATGGTTCTTATGCTTTTGGGATTGACAACAAGTTTGCCAATTTCTACGCAGGTTCTCTAGGGTGGGTAGTTTCTAGTGAAGATTTTTTTAACGTAGATTTTATTAATTATCTCAAAATCAGAGGAAGCTACGGTACAATTGGTAACGAAAATGTAAGTCCACAATATGTTGGTATTATTTCGGGCGGACCAAGCTATGCGGGCGATGCCAATAGCAACGGCTATACCTTCGGAAATACTTTTGTGAGTGGTTCGACGGTTGGTTCTTATGCCAATACGACCTTGCGTTGGGAAAAACAGATTCAAACTAACATAGGTTTTGATGCTCGTTTCGGGAAATATTGGTCACTTTCCGCCGATTATTTTGATAAATCTGTGGATGGTCTTCTATTTACGCCTTCTGTATCTCTCTATCTAGGAACAGCCGCACCTCCAACCGCTAATATTGGTTCTACCAAAAGTAGTGGTATTGATTTGAATTTAGGTTTTACGTATCCCATTTCAAAACAAGGACAGTTCAGTACAAACATTACTTTTACCACTGCTAAAAACCTAGTGACCGCAACTAACTCAGACGGTACTGCCATTATTCCAGGAGGGTACTATTTCAATGGTCAATCTCAGAGTGTTACTCGTTTCCAACAAGGATTTGCACCAGGGTATTTCTACGGTTACAAAACTGCAGGTTTATTCCAAAATGCTACACAAATCAGTGAAGCCCCAACACAGACAGGAGCTGTGCCGGGAGATATTCGCTTTGTGGATGTAAACAAGGATGGCATTATCAATGACCTCGATAAAACAGAAATAGGCAATCCGTTCCCTGATTTTACGATGGGCTGGAACCTCAGCTTAAGTCTGAAAAACTTTGATTTTACGATGTTTACTTACGCTTCGGTCGGAAACGATGTATATCGTGCTTATGAGAGAAATGCTATTTATTCTAATAAAGATAGAAGCGTTTTAGGTCGCTGGACGGGTGAGGGCTCAACCAACGATGCCAAATTTCCTCGTTTTTCTTTTGTAGATGCCAATAGCAACATTCGTGTGTCAGACAGATACGTGGATGATGGTTCTTTTGTAAAAATAAAAAATATTCAGGTTGGATACACATTGCCAACTAGCTGGGTATCCAACAAAGTATTTAGTAAGATTCGTGTATATGCACAAGTAAAAAATGCTTACACATTTACTCGCTATTCAGGTTTTGACCCAGAAATCCCAGGAGGAATTTTGGATACGGGTGTTGACCGTGGGGTATATCCACAGGCACGTACTTGGTCATTAGGACTTGACTTGAAATTTTAGTTTAATCTTATTAAAAAACACCGACAGCGCTAGCTCGGTACTGGATTATGAATACGAAAAAATACATATATACATTTTTGGTCTTTGGGGCACTTTGTGGAGGATGCACCCAATGGGTTGACTACAGTCCAAAAGACGATTATAAGGTAACAGATGCAGATTACCTTAAGTCTGAATCCGACTACAGAAGTATGGGCGTAAGCGTTTATACGCCAATGCAGTGGCTAAATCAGGTAGTGCCCGTTGGGGATATTGCCTCAGATAATGCCGTATCAGGTGGCGAAAATGCCTCGGACGTATTGGATTTACAACAAATAGACGACTTTTTGGTAAACAGCCAAAATGGAACATTGACCGAAATTTGGAAGGCTGCCTACGAAGGTATCAACCGTGCAAATTATCTTTATCAGTTTAAGGATACAAACCCTGCTGGTGTGGCTGTCAACTTTACAGGGAAAGATGCCTTATATGGTGAGGTGGCCTTTTTGAGAGCCTACTATTATTTTACCTTGGTAAAAATGTTTGGAAATGTTCCTTTATTTGTTGATAAAAAATTGGGTATTGCGGATTCCAGAACGCTCAAGCAAGCCAAACCTGCTGAGGTTTATGCTCAAATTGAAAAGGATTTGACCAACGCCATTGCGGTACTGCCAACTACTGACCCTAAAAATGGACGAATTACCAAATATGCTGCTCAGGCGCTTTTAGGCAAGGTATACCTCTATCAAAACAAATTTGACGCTGCCGCACCAGTACTAAAAAGTGTGATAGATGGTCCTTATTCGTTGGTCAGTAATTTCGGAAACATCTTCTTACAATCTGGCGAAAATGGTTCTGAAGCGGTGTTTGAAATTCAATATTCAAACGCCTCTCCGTATTACAACTGGGGAGGTCCCACACGTGGGCAAGGCAACTATGCTGTTCAACAATGTGGTATTCGTGGCTTAACTGGCAATAGCCCTTATGCTGCGGGCTGGAGTACCAATTTGCCTACTCAAGATTTGGCTAATGCTTATGAGGCTGGCGATAGCCGCAAAGCCGTGACTTGTCTGGATATTGAGGCATACAAGGCTGCAAATCCTAGTTTCAATATTACTTATCAAGTAGCGCCGTACAAAAATACAGGGCTGTACAATCAGAAATACCTTCCTCGCAAGGGAGAATCAAGTGGACAGATTGAGTTGAACTACTTGAATAATCAACGTATCATACGCTTGTCGGATGTGTATCTGATGTATGCAGAGGCTCTAAACCGCAAAACCTCTCCAGATGATGCAACGGCATTAGTATATCTCAACAGAGTTCGTCAAAGAGCATTTGGCGATAATAACCACAATGTGGCTGCTACAGGCACAAACCTTCGAGATGCCATCTGGAAGGAGCGCCGCCTTGAATTGGGTATGGAAGGTGACCGCTTCTTTGACCTTGTAAGAACTGGTCAAGCTGCTACAAAGTTGACGGGTTTTAAAGTAGGCAAAAATGAAATTTTCCCTATTCCACAAGTCGAGATTGAAGTGTCTGGACTTGTTCAAAACCCTGGTTATTAATCTCAATTTTTTCTTTGAAAAACATGAATCTCAAAAATATAGCATCCAGCATTGGATTGGCACTGGCAGTATTAGTATTGCCATCTTGTCAAGACCAACTCTATACTGATATTGCATTTGTGGATAAAGCAAGTGCTCCAAGTAAGCTTTCGGCTTTATTTGAAATCACTCAGGATAATACAGGTATGGTAACCATAACGCCAAATGGTGAAGGCGTTGCCTACTTTTCGGTAGCTTCTGGCCTGGCGGGTGCTGCACCTGCAACAGTTAACCCTGGTGGTAAAGTTCAGTGGAAATATCCTGAAGGCAATCATAGCGTAGTTGTGAAAGGATTTAATGTGGGAGGAAAGAGTACCGAAACGACTTTACCTTTAACTGTATCTTTCAAAGCTCCAGAAAATGTTGAAATGACTGCCACTATTGACCCAACTAATCCGAAAAAAGTCAATGTAACGGCTAAAGGTTTGTACGAAACAAATTTCAAAGCCTATTTTGGCGAAACTGCCAACGAAGTGCCTGTCTCATTCAACGAAGGACAAACGATAAGCTATACTTATAATTCTGTTGGTACATTCACCATCAAAGTGGTAGCGCTGAGCGGTGGTGCAGCTAGTACAACGGTGACCCAAAATGTAACGATTGTTAGCCCTGTTATGCTTCCGCTAGACTTTGAAACGACGGGACAGGAATATACTTTCTCTAATTTCGATGGTGGTTCGGTAAGTATCATCAACAACCCTCAGAAAAGTGGTATCAATACTTCTTCAAGAGTGGGTAGAATGATCAAATACGCAGGTCAGCCTTGGGGTGGTAGTTTGATTACTTTAGGAAGTGCGATAGATTTTTCGGTGAATAAATTCTTTGCGATGAAAGTATTTTCTCCAAGAGTTGGGGCAAAAGTATTATTAAAAGTAGAAAATGCTACCGACGGAAGCATTAGTTATGAAAAAGAAGTAGCTACCACAAAAGCGAACGCTTGGGAAGACCTAAGTTTTGATTTTAGTGCGATTAATACGAGCAACGCCTACCATAAGATTGTTTTGATTTTTGACTTAGGCACTATGGGCGACGGTTCTGCTAATTACACTTTCTTATTTGACGATATTCGATTGTACAAACCTGTTACAGCTGAAAGCCTGACAGTACCATTGACGTTTGAATCTTCTGCTTTGAATTATGATTTCGTCAATTTTGATGGGGGCAATGCCAGTGTAGTTGAAAATCCACAAAAGACAGGTATTAATACCTCAATGAAAGTTGGTAAAATGGTGAAAGCGGCTGGACAACCTTGGGGAGGGTCGTTTATCTCTTTGGAGTCACCTATTGATTTTTCTACTAAAAAAACCTTCAAAATGAAGGTGTATTCTCCAAGAGTTGGAGCTAAGGTTCTTTTAAAAGTAGAAAATCTAACCAATGGGGCGGTTAGTTTTGAGAAGGAAGTAACTACCACCAAAGCGAACGCTTGGGAAGAACTGACCTTCGACTACAGCGCTATTAATACTAACCAATCTTATCAAAAAATAGTGCTGATTTTTGATTTAGGAACGATGGGAGATGGCTCAGCTAATTTTACTTATTGGTTTGATGATATTATCCTTCAGTAAATTGGATTAAAAAAAAGAAAAGGTCTGAATAATGGTGATTTGTGAATAATCTATCATTCTTCACAAATACGCGCCAGACAGGTTTTCTAACAATATTTATTCATATTTAGATTTTGACTTTTATGAAATATACAATAAAATCAATCATAACACTGGTGTCTGTGAGTACATTGGGTCTAGCGGCCTGTAAGCAAACAGAGTTTGGGTTTGGTGATATTATTACGCCAAGTAATTTGACTGTTGTCGCTGACGTAATCGGAGTAGACGCTAATAATCCAAATGGTAATGGTTCTGGAAGTGTCAATATTGCAGCACAAGCAGGTCAGGCATTATCTTACAAAATAGACTTTGGTGATGGCAACTCTCAGATGGTTCCATCTGGAAAAGTGGCTTACCGATATGCAAATCCTGGCACTAACGAATATGTGATTTCGGTAAATGCGATTGGGACTGGTGGAGCCATGACCACTCTTAGTAAAAAAGTGAAAGTGTTTGTAGCATTCGAAATACCAAGTAATATCCTTACCGCAATGACAGGTACAGGTTCAAAAGTTTGGATTACGGATAATGAGGCAATAGGGCATGTAGGAGTGGGTCCTTCGGATGGTTTTACGCCGAGCTGGTATGCAGCAGAGCCAAACCAAAGACCAGCCTGTTTGTATGATGACGAAATTACATTTGCAAAAACGGCTAATAATCAAATTACCTTGAATGTGGATAATAAAGGTCAGTCATCCTTGATTGGCGCTGCTACTTCATTTTATGGCTTATCTGGGCCTGATGGTTGTTATGATTTGAGTACGGGTGGCACAAAAACCTTGACTTTCTCACCTGCTACCTCGGCGTCTACGTCTTCCAACTCTACAAGAGTACAATTCAGAGTACCAGGTAATGGTATTGTAAATTTTGGAACAGGAGGAACGACCTATGAAATTTTGGCACTTTCAGAAAATAGTATGACGCTTAGAAGTATTGGCTCAGATGGTAACGCGTGGTATATGAAGCTAAAACCTAAGTCAGCAACTACGCCAGTGACTGAAAAGAAACTCGTTTGGTCTGACGAATTCAATACAGATGGTGCTCCAAACCCTGCGGTTTGGGGGTATGATTTGGGAAATAACAACGGTTGGGGTAACAACGAGGTTCAATATTACACGAGTCGTCCAGAAAATGCAGTAGTTCAAGGAGGTGTTTTGAAAATCACCGCGAAGAAAGAGAATTATCAAGGCTCTAATTATACCTCGGCTCGTTTACTTTCTCTCAATAAGTATTCGATTACCTATGGACGTGTGGACATTCGTGCCAAACTGCCAGCTGGTGGCGGTACATGGCCAGCGCTATGGATGTTGGGGTCAAATATCCAGACTGTAGGGTGGCCAGCCTGTGGCGAAATTGATATTATGGAAATGGTAGGCAACAAACCAAATGTAATACTAGGAACACTACATTATCCAGGTCGTTCGGGAGGTAATGCAATTGGAGGAAGTACCACTATTACTAATGCCTCAAGCGAATTTCATATTTATTCTATTGATTGGTCAGCAAGTAGTATCAAATTTTATGTTGATGATAAACTATATTACACTTTTGCCAATAATAGTTCATTGCCATTCAATAAAGACTTTTTCTTTATCATGAATATTGCCATGGGTGGAAACCTAGGTGGCACAATTGACCCAGCCTTTACTTCGGCTACTATGGAGGTAGACTATATCAGAGTTTATCAATAAAA
>NZ_JBMLSD010000023.1:0-16318 GCF_049240685.1 Flectobacillus sp. | reverse complement strand
AATTAGTTATATGCTTTTCGTGGCGAATTTCCCCGAAATTTGGGTGATGCCCCAGAAATAGAGATTACACCTATACTTTACGCAACAACCTAAGATTAGTTAATTTGAAAACATTACCCAGCATTAAATTAAACCCACTTGAAAATGATTTTCTGTCAGAAAAATGAACACTTCTATCTATAAATTTGGTAGTTCAAGTAACATTTTTCGATAGTCACGAGGTGAAATACCCTTACTTTTCTTAAAAGTTCTGTTGAAATATGAGATGTTGTTGAATCCAGCATCAAAAGCTATTTGTGTGATAGTTAAATTTGAGTCCTTTAATAACTGGCAAGTATAACTGATACGTAATTCAATGATGAAATCAGAGTAGGTTAGACTTGTCAGATTTTTGAAGAATCTACAAAAGGCATGAACTTGCATTCCTGTTATATCTGCGGCTTCGGTTAATGAAATATCATTTTTAAAGTTTTGCTGTAGATAAGACAGTATTTTTGACGCACGCCAGTTCAGACTATTTGAAAGATTGATATGGTTTGTTGGCGAATTTATATAATGAATTTCATCACGATTAATGAGTAACTCCATTATTTGAATAAAAATACCAAACTGTTTCATTCCATTACAAGCTAAAGCTTCAATTAATAATTGCTTGATTTTTTCTCTTTTCTCTCCTAATATTTCAAAGCCACTTTTAGCGTCTTCAAACATTTTCTGAAGTTCATGTACCTCGAAATGAACTTTTAATATTTCTAATAGACGATCGGCGTTGATAAAGAGTGCTAGATATTGTTGCTTCATTTCGTGGTTCTTACAATACCAGACGTGTGGTGTATTAGAGCCTATGAATGTTAAATCGCCTTCAAAATAGGCATTGACTGCATTGCCTACGATTCGATTTCCATGACCAGAAACAGCCAATAATAACTGACATTCTTTATGATGGTGATAGTCAGTTGAAAAGAAATTTCTATCGATTTGCTTAAATAAAAAGGGAAGATTGGCCGTTGAAATTTCAGGAATAACAGCAAAAAGTGCTTTCATATTAAAGTAATGGATTTGAGCAAATATAGTATTAGTTTTTATCAATATACAATTGGTTTGAAGCTTTAAAATTGGTCAAATTTGCATTATCAAATCAATTGAGTATAAATACTTATTTTATTATTATTCAAAGATAAATAAGAATTTTTTAAAAAGAATAAATTACTAACAGAATAGCTATTTTTGACACTATAATTAAAATTTTGTATTGTTTGATGAGAAGGATGTGTTAAGTATTTATACGGGTATGTAAGGAGCCTTTTATTACTTAACAATTGGACTACAATGGGGTACCGCTATACCCCATTAGTTCAACTTTTATACGATAATTAATACAATATTGACATAAAGTAAGCAAGGCAAATAGAGTGAGAGTAGATAGCATGCCCTTCAATTATGTAGTATATAGTTGATAGGGTATGAGATGTCTTATTAGGTGTAATATAAGTTCTAATTAACTTAGAGGTTAAATGACAGCACATCCCTTAATCACTGATTAAGGGATGTCTTTTTTTGTATTTGTTTGAATGGAAGTAAAGCTGATAATTGTCAAAATAAGATGTTCTGGAGGTATTTGAGTCGACATTTGAATTAGTTTTAAATTTTAGTAAGTATCTTGTAATCAGATGAATGATGTTGGACATCTCGACAAGATAAGTTCGCTGAAATTCATATAATTATGAGATTTAGCTATGTTTTACCAAGTATTTTCTCCCCAACCAGCATTGCGAGAATTTGTGAATAATATCATGATTTTTCGGCTTGATATGCCTGCCATAGGTAAAAATCCTACGGTGGTGCTGCCTCCATTGGGGGAGCAATGCCTATATTTTTATCCGCTTGAGTCCCCGATGAGTGAGTATCTGGACAAGGAGAAAATTGTAAAACTGTCACCAAGTATCTTGGTTGGTCCACAGGTGAATCGAGTTAAGTTAACGATGCCTTTTCATAGTTATACCGTTAAAGTTGGATTTCAACCTGGGGGATTGTTCCGAATTTTAGGAATTCCGATGAATGAAATGGTGGTGGATGAATCGCTGGATAGTGTTTACTTTCTGGATAAAGAAATCCAATTTATCAATGAGCAGCTTTGTGAATTGTCTGATGCAAAAGCTATTGTACAACTTGTTGAGGGGTTTTTATTGAAAAAAGCCCAACAACTCCGTCCAGCCTTACCTGTAGATAAGGTTCTTTCGCTAGTTCATCAAAAAGCAGGTTTGATGACAGTGGAAGATATTGCCGAAAACGCTTGTGTTAGCACTCGACAGTTAGAGCGGTTATTTCAACAAAGAATTGGTTTACAACCTCGTTTTTTTACTCGAATTACTCGTTTTGCAAAAGCTTGGCGCTTGAAGGAAAATAATCCTCAAATCAAGTGGACTTCTATTGCTTACGATTGTGGTTATTTTGACCAAATGCACTTAATTCGAGATTTTAAGGCATTTTGTGGTAGTTCTCCTTCGGTGATGGAAGATGAAATCAAAGCGTCTTCCTTTACCTTGGGAGGTCAATTATAAAGGTAAACATGTCGCATTGGTACTATTTTAACCTATTGCCAAGAGATAATTTTGTCACTATAAAACTAAAACATTATAGTTATGAAATATCTACTTTTAATCATGGCAACATGGGGATTTTCGACGTTTACTGGTCTGGCACAGAATCAAGAACAAGACAAAGCAGTTATTGAAGGACAGATAGATTTATTTTTTAAAGATTGGGAAAATCACAACTTCGATAATATGGTCAATTATGCGACCGAAGATTCGGATTGGGTCAATGTGGTAGGCATGTGGTGGAAAAATCGAAAGGAGGTGATTTATGCGCATAATGTCTTTCACAAAGTTATGTTCAAAAACACCAAACTCACCAAAACTTCTGTTCATACTAGATTCATTACCAATGATGTAGCAGTAGTTCGCTTGTACTGGCACATGGGAGAATATACTACGCCAAGTGGCAATCATCACAATGAAGCAGAAAATATTGCGATGATGGTATTTGTAAAAAAAGCAGAAAAATGGCTTTTGACGGCTACAGAAAATTTGGTCATCGAAGAAGCTGCACAGAAAAGTAATCCCGTAAACCGAATGCCTAGAGAGTAAATGATTGATAGAAATCTCCTAGCTAGCAAGTCAATTTGCTAGCTAGAAGAAAGCTAAAAACTTGAATTATTGTATGAAATGAGTAGCCATTTCATGCGCAAAGCCAATAGAATTTTGTGGAGAAAATAGCTCCTGAATATGTGATTCTGAAAGAAAAGACCTGATTTTAGTATTTTCTAAAACTAATTCTTTCAAATGTTTCTGTTTAGCTGTAGCCTCCTGACAGAGTTCTTCTACCATTTCATGAGCTTCACTTTTACCTAGGGTTTCTGCCAAAGCAAAAGATAGATTTTCGGCATAAATCAATCCTTGTGTTATTTCTAAATTTGCTAACATTTTGTCAGGATTGACTTCTAATCCATTGGTCAAAATGCTCATTTGTCGCACACTTCCAGCGGTCAATTGAACCACCTGTGCAAGTGTTTCCCATTCGGCATGCCATGTGCCTGTCGCTCGCTCGTGGTCTTGTATTTGAGCACTCAACAGTGTTGCAATCAAATTAGGAACACGCTGAGCGTTAGACAAAATCGAAATAGAAGATACAGGATTTCGCTTATGTGGCATGGTCGACGAGCCACCTTTGCCTTTGCCTGCTGGCTCAAATACCTCAGCTATTTCAGTTTGCATCAACAGACTAACATCTTTAGCTATTTTTCCTAGGCTCCCCGAAAGAATCCCCAATGCAGCAGCAATTTCAATAACAAAATCTCGCTGGGTATGCCATGAAATCGGATGGTATTCGAGTCCCATATTAGCCGCCATACGCTGTGCAATGGCTATTCCTTTTTGTGGCATACTAGCCAAAGTTCCGACGGCACCACCCAATTGAATATAGTATTTTAAAGACTCTAATCGTTGTTTGGCTCTTTGAAGACTATCTATCCAAATGGCTACTTTGTAATCAAAACTAATAGGGCGAGCTTGTTGCATAAAGGAACGACCTATCAGAAAAGTGTCTTGATGCGCTAAGGCTAAAACCTTCAATTGCTCGATACTTTGGGTCAATAAAGGAAGTATCAAATGAATAGCCTCTTTGCTCTGCAACATCATGGCTGTATCAATCACATCTTGACTGGTAGCGCCAAAATGTACAAACTTTGACGCATCAGCATTTTCAGCCTTTACAACGGCTGTTAGCTGCTTTACCAAAGGAATAGCAATATTTCCTCCCAAACCTACCTGTATAGCTATTTGAGATATATCTATTTTTTCAACCTTGCAACAATGCGCTATGATTTCTGAAAATTGACTAGGAATAAACTGGCATTCTGCCTGAGCTTTTGCTAAATGAGCTTCAAAATCAAGAAGATACTGAATACTTTTTTCAGAAGTATATAGTTCATTAATCCGATTGTCGTAAAATAAGGTTTGAAATAAATCATTCATAAGCGATTGATTTTAGCTAAAATTATACCTTCTCAATAATTACAGCATATCCTTGACCAACACCCACACACATCGTACAAAGGGCGTAGCGTTTGTTTTGCTTATGTAATTCAAGGCTAGCCGTTTGAATCAATCGAGTACCTGACATACCCAGTGGGTGCCCCAAGGCAATAGCACCACCATTAGGATTGATTCGAGAGTCGTCATCGGCTAAACCTAAGGCTCTTGTACAAGCCAAAGATTGAGCAGCGAATGCTTCGTTAAGCTCAATGATATCGATTTGATCGAGGGTCAAACCTGCTCTTTCTAAGGCTTTCTGGGTTGCTGGAACTGGACCAATACCCATAATTCTAGGCTCAACACCAACGACTGCCGAAGATACAACTTTTGCTAAAGGTTTTAAACCATATTTTACTACTGCCTCTTCAGAAGCTAAATACATAGCGGCTGCGCCATCATTCAAGCCAGAAGCATTACCAGCAGTGACACTACCACCTTCCTTTTTGAAAGCAGGTCGCAATTGTGCTAGTTTTTCCAAGGAGGTTTGAGGTTTTATAAACTCATCTTTCTCAAACTGAACAATTTCCCCCTTTTTTGGACTAATACTTACAGCAATAATCTCTTCCGCTAATCGTCCATTTGATTGCGCTTGCGAGGCTTTTTGTTGCGAGCGAAAAGCAAATAAATCTTGGTCTTCACGACTGATACCATATAGCTCAACCAGATTTTCGGCGGTAACACCCATGGCATCAGTGCCATACATTTTGTGCATCAGTGGATTGACAAAACGCCAACCAAAGCTCGAATCAAACATTTGGGCGTCATTTCCAAAAGGTTTTGATGTTTTTGAAATAACCCAAGGACCACGAGTCATGTGTTCCATAC
Source organism: Flectobacillus sp. (assembly GCF_049240685.1). Lineage (NCBI taxonomy): Bacteria > Pseudomonadati > Bacteroidota > Cytophagia > Cytophagales > Flectobacillaceae > Flectobacillus > Flectobacillus sp. The sequence continues at coordinate 10,898 of NZ_JBMLSD010000023.1, read as the reverse complement.
CTCCTGCAATCATAACATCGGCATCTCCTGTTTGAATCGCACGACTGGCATTTATTACCGCAGACATCCCCGAAGCACAAAGTCTATTGACTGTTTCGCCAGCAATGGTATAAGGTAATCCCGCCAGAAGCAACGCCATACGTGCCACATTACGGTTGTCTTCTCCAGCTTGGTTGTGACAACCCAAAATCACATCGCCAATGGTTTCGACAGGGATTTGTGGGTTGCGAGCTACTAATTCTTTAATGGCTAGCGCCGCTAAGTCGTCGGCACGAACACTTGAAAGACTCCCTCCAAAACTTCCGATGGGAGTACGGATGGCGTCAATGATATAGGCTGTTTTCATGAGAGTTTTTCGATAAATTGTGCGGCAGTTTTAGCTCTTACTTCTTCAATAATCACATTAGGCATAAGCTCAATAAGCGTAAGTTTTCCTTCTGGATAAGCAAAAACCGCTAAATCTGTAATAACCAAATCGACCACGCCTTCGGCTGTAAGTGGAAGGGTACAAGTAGGAACTACTTTCGAGGTTCCATCAGGGTCGGCATGAGTGAGGGTAATAATCAATTTTTTGGCACCAGAAGCCAAATCCATTGCACCACCAACACCCAAAAGAGGTTTTCCGGGCACTGCCCAGTTGGCTAGATTTCCTTTTTCATCTACTTCCAAACCACCCATAATTGCCACATCTACGTGTCCGCCACGAATCATCGCAAAGGAATCTGCACTATCAAAATAGCTACTACCCTTTAGTGCCGTAACAGGGATTTTTCCAGCGTTGACAGGGTAATCCATCGCACCACCACCATCTTCAGGCGCTGGGCCGACGCCTAGCATTCCATTTTCGGTATGAAGAATAATGCCATCTTCAGGTTTGATTAAATCCGCAACAAGGGTCGGAATACCAATCCCTAGGTTGACAACATCGCCATTTTTCAGTTCGGCAAAAGCTCGCTTAGCCATTTGCATACGTGATTCGCTCACTTTCTTGCCTCTATTGACCGATGCCGATGAGCCTAGGTCTTCTAAACTAACCTTAGCTTCGACCAAATAATCAACAAAACATCCTGGTGTATGAATAAAATTGGGGTCTATTTCACCTACAGGAACGATTTCTTCCACTTCAGCAATCACCAAATCTGCTGCTGTTGCCATCGCACGATTAAAGTTTTGCTCTGTCATTCTGTAGGTTAAATTTCCTGCAGTATCGGCTTTCCAAGCTCTGATGAAGGCTACATTTCCACGAATTCCTTCGATAAAAACTTGCTCTTGACCATTAATAATCTTGGTATCTCTTCCTTTTGCAATCAATGTTCCTGTCGAAGTTGGGGTATAAAAACCGCCTATTCCAGCACCACCAGCACGAATGGCTTCAGCTAAAGTGCCTTGAGGCAAAAGTTCATATTCTACCTCACCAGATTGTGCGGCTTTGACGGCATCGGGGTTACTAGTAAAAAATGAACCAATCATTTTACTGATTTGACCGTTTAGCAAAAGCTTGCCCCCTCCAAGATTAGGTTCTCCTACGTTATTGCCTATAAAAGTGAGATTTTTAGTTTGAGTTTTAGCGAGTGCATGAAGCAAATGAACAGGATTGCCTGTCATACCAAAGCCCCCACCCAACAAAACATCGCCATCTTTGACCAATGCTGCGGCTTCTTCTACCGTAATTTGTGGTACTTGTTTCATGATTTTTAAGTGATTTAGAAAGTAATCATGAAGTATTTCGACTTAAGTATTAGTGCTGAATTATGAGTTATGTGTTTTAGGCACAAGGCAACAGGCACAAGGCACAGAGTGTTAAAATGTTTTTTATTATCCATCGCCATGCTTTTTTCCAAAACCCACCGCTGAAAGCCGTTACCAGAAAGCCCAAAGCATAATCTTAAATTTTATCTTGCTCACTAATTTAAAACAAACCTCTATATCAAAATCTTTGTCTGTTCGGGTCGATTTACAACAAATACTTACTTCATGAGAATTTTTTTATACGTCAAAAAATACTGTTTCCTGATTTCCCTGCATTACGATATCCCATTGATAGACACTACCTTCTGGAGTTTCTTGTCGTTGGGCAATCAGCGTATCTCTTCTTTCTTCAGGAACTGTATTTAAAATAATATCCTTTTGATTTTCAGTTGTTTCGTCTGAAAAATAAAGCCTTGTATAAGCATGCGTCAACAGACCACGCATGAAAACCACTACGGTAATATGAGGCGCTTGCCCGTCAACCGAAGCGGGTTTGATGGTTTGAAAAATAAACTGCGCTTCTGGATCAGTACCTGTTCCAAATCGTCCGAAACCTTTAAAATCTGAATCTGTTGGATTATATTGACCTTTGGCATCTGCCTGCCAAATTTCAATCATCGCATCAGGTATTGCTTGTCCTTGTCCGTCAAGTACACGCCCTTTGATAGTAATGGGTTCACCTTGTGTGCTAGGCGTACGCAAATTCCCAGAGGCTATACTGGTGTGATTGTATAAATATTGTTGCGGACTGAGTCCATACGCAAAATATGGACCTACCGTCTGTGAGGGAGTCTGTGTCATTGATTTTCGAATGGGGTAGCGTTATGTCCTCTTAATACGATGTCGAAATTGTAGCCCAGCGCAAAGTCTGGTTGCGTCAAGGATAAATCAAACTGAGAGACCAAAAGATGTCTAGCTTTTTCAGGAACTCCCTGATAAATAGGGTCATATTGCAACAAGGGGTCGCCAGGAAAATACATTTGAGTGACCAAGCGATTCGTAATATTTGACCCAAACAAAGAAAAATGAATATGATTAGGTCGCCACGCATTTGGGTGATTGCCCCAAGGATATGCCCCAGGTTTGATGGTCATAAAAGTATAACGACCGTTCTCGTCGGTCACGCAGCGCCCGCCACCAAAAAAATTAGGGTCGAGGGGAGCATTGTGTTGGTCAACTTTATGAACATAACGGCCCGCTGCATTGGCTTGCCAAATTTCTACTAAAGTATTTTTGATAGGTCGCCCATCAATGTCTAAGATTCTTCCAGACACTACGATACGTTCGCCGAGCGGCTCACCGTTTCGAATGCCATTTTTGGTAAGATCATTATCGTATTTTCCAACACTATCTTGTCCATAAACTGGCCCTGTCGACTCCGAAAGCGTATGTTTCATTGGAATCAAGGGCTTTGAAGGAGCTCTAAAAATAGTTGATTTATAGTCGGGATATAAATAGGGAGGATGTACTTCCCAATCTCGTGGTTGCTGATTCATGAGCTAAATGATTAAGGGTATGGTTCAAAAGTCTTTTTTTCCTAATTCATGATAAATTTTTTTGGCAATTTTAAAGGCGCTATTAGAACAAGGTACACCTGCGTAGATTCCCAAATGCAGTAATACTTCTCTAATATCCGAAACGCTTGCTCCTGTGTTTTGGGTTGCTCTGATATGCATGGCCAGTTCTTCTTCGTGCCCTAATGAGGCTAAGATGGCAATCGTAATCATACTTCGTTCTCGTTTGCTGAGTTCGGGTCTGGACCAAACCAATCCCCAAGCGCTTTGAGTGATATATGACTGAAAATCAGCATCAAAATGGCTTTTGTTAGCTTCTGCTCTGTCTACATGAGCATTGCCCAAAACGGCTCGACGGGTTTTCATCCCAAGCTCATAAAGTGATTGGGTACTTGGTGCAAAAGCAAATGTATAGATGAGTGACAGTAATTTTTCTGAAGCATCGACACAAGGAATGTGTCCCGAACCCTCAATTTCTTCTAGTGAGGCGTGTGGCATCAAGTCGACTAATGATTTCACTAATTCTGGGGTAGTCGAAAGGTCTTCGGAGCCAACTACGCACAAGGTTTCTGCTTGGATTTTTTGAACATTTTCTGTTAAATCTGCATCTCGAATGGCCTCACAACATTGGATATAGCCTTTTGGGCAACATCTCTCTAGCATAGTTCGATACCCAATGAGCTCGGATACTTGCGTATTGCGAAAGCTTTCTGGAAACCATTTTTCCATGACTGCATCCGAAATACCTGCGAGTCCAACGGTATTTACCTGTTCGATTCGCAGATTCCAGCTTGTGGAAGTACCTATTTTATGAGCTGTATCACAAAGAATCAACTTTTGTACTCGTTCAGGATGGCGTTCTGCAAAAAGCATCGCCACTCGACCGCCCACCGACAAGCCAACTGGAATACATTGTTGAATTTCTAAAGTATCTAGCAAGCCTACTAAATCTTCATAGTAGCTTTGCATACCATGGGTAATAGCTGCCGTTTGAGATAGTCCATGCCCACGCTTGTCATAACACAATACATTGGCAACATCGACCAAGCGCTCAACGACCTTATCCCAGATTCTGAAGTCTGTCCCTAAGGAGTTGATAAAAACAAAAGTGGTTTCTTTCTGATGATTAATCCATTTGTAATGGATATTTAGACCATTGATATTGAGGAAATTAGCCATTGAAATGGGGGAGGTTATTTCAGATTTCTTTCAGACCTACATAGTTTTCAGCAATGGTAGTTGCTTGTGCTTTGGAGATACCGATATAATCAAATTTTGATTTTTGGAGTAAATTTTCAAACGAACCGTGAGGCGCTTGCTTATGAAATAGATAAGTCATAAAGTTCGAAAAATCCTGTGCACGCCAAATTCTTCTCAAACAGTCCTGCGAATAGCTTTGAAGAAGGCTATCATCTTGATTTTCGTACCAATTAGTTAAAGCAGAAGCAAGAAAACGAATATCTGCTACTGCCAAATTCAAGCCTTTCCCACCTGTAGGTGGTACAATATGAGCGGCATCACCCGCCAAAAACAAGCGTCCGTGTTGCATATTATCAATCATGAAGCTACGCATGGGCGTAATGCTTTTTTCGAAAATGGGGCCACTTTGTAAGTTCCAGCCCTCTGTGCCCAAGCGGATAGATAGCTCTTCCCAGATTTTTTCATCCGACCAATTATCTACGGTATCATCGTTATCTACTTGAATATATAAGCGGCTAACTGTCTCAGAGCGAAGACTATGCAAAGCAAATCCTCTTTCGTGGTAAGCATAAATGAGTTCGTCAGACGAAGGTGCAACATTGGCTAAAATACCTAGCCAACTAAAAGGATACTCGATTCTAAATTCGTTGTAAGTATCTTTGGGCAAATGCTGACGACCAATGCCATGATAGCCATCACAACCTGCTACAAAGTCGCAGGTCAATTCATGTTCTTCGCCATTATGTTGGTAAAAAATACTTGGATTGTCGGTTTCGATACCTTCGATATGCTTAGCATGAGCCTCAAAAACAATTTCAATTCCTCTATCTAAATTGGCTTGAATCAAATCTTTGACTACCTCTTGTTGCCCATAAATCGTGATGCATCTTCCTCCTGTTAATTCTTTAAAAGGAACACGTTGACGAACACCATTGAAGCTCAAATAAACTCCATGATGCTCAAGTCCCTCTTTATCAAGACGTTCTGAAGCACCTAGTTCACGAATTAAATCAACCGTATTTTGTTCCAACAAACCTGCTCGAACGCGTGATTCTACATATTGGCGACTTCGGTTTTCAAGAATTATACAATCGATTCCTCTTTTTTGAAGTAATAAGGCAAGCGTAAGGCCAGCAGGGCCTGCTCCAATGATACCGACTTTGGTTGAGTGCTTCATCGTGAGTTTATGATAGATTTTCTGTTAAATATGATTTAAAGACTGGCCAGAATCTCATTGATGAAACAAAGATAGAGGGCACTTACAGGTTTATTTTTGGACGAAATACGGTATTATTTGGACAAAATAAACATTATTATTACCTTGTGAGCTAAAAATATAAATAGTTTACCTTGAAAAGGTTATATCTCTACAGAACTATCGAATGAAAAATAAGATTATCAATTATTCGGGGCTTTATGGCGATGCACAACGACGTTGGTTGCCTGACTTTGTGCATTGCGAACCTTTGGAGGCTCGGAGTCAGCTACATAATTGGCAAATAGAATCGCATATCCATACGGATTTATGGCAAATATTTTGTCTGGAGGACGGCGAGGCTAAAATTATGAGTGCGCATCATACTTGGCAAACTCAGGGAATGACTTTGGTAATTATTCCTCCCAATACCTTACATGGTTTTGAGTTTGTGGCTGGTTTATCGGGGATAGTTCTTACAGTATCATCGTCTTATTGGGATAGGTTATTGCAAACTGCCCCTTCGATTAGCTTAGCTTTTCAAGAAATGACTTGTTTGCTATTAGAAAAAACACCTAATAACTTTCAGAAAATCAAAAAGTTAATAGAGGGAATTAGAGAAGAAGAAAATAGTACTTATCTAGAAAAAAACTTTTCTATACAAACTACTTTAGGCATGATTTGTATCGAAATTTTCCGATTGGCTAGCGCTCAAAATGAACAAAAATTAGTGAGTAACCAACGTAGTTTATCAATTTACCGAAACTTTGTCAAAAGTATTAAAGAATCTTACAGTCCTCAAAAAAGTATTACGCAATATGCTGAAGAACAGAAAATTACGATAGTGCATCTTAATCGGATTTGTCGTAGTGTGACAGACAAATCTGCTATTCAGTGTGTGCATGATTTTTTTGTAGAAGAAGCCAAAAAATACCTTTTGTATACCAATTTGAGTATTGCAGAAGTGGCATATCAGGTCAATTTTGATGACCCAGCGTATTTTTCAAGGCTCTTTAAAAAAGTAGTTGGACTTTCTCCAAAAGATTTTAAGGAGAAAAGTAGAAATCTCTATTTTTGATGAATATAGTTTTTCATTTGAGATGATACAGCAGAATGATTGATTTTACCTAAAAAATATTTTGATAAACTTCGTATTATGGCACAAAAGCAGGCTATTGCTAAGATTCCAGTATTAAATCCCTCCCAATTTGATGAATATTTGTTTGGGACATGGAAGCCTGTAGTATCTAAAGTCTATAATCAATTCCACATTGAGCGAGTTGAACATTATAAGACTCACCTGCAATTGCCTCTACAGCCACATCGTCGATTGGTATATTTTATGATTTTTTTGACGAAAGGAAAAGTGCTACGAAGTAAAGGGCTGACGCAATACGAAATAGGACCGAATACATTGTTTGCCTTACCTGCCGACCAGATCACTTCGATAGAGTTTGTCAGCGAGGATGCCGAAGGGTATTATCTTCATTTTCTACCCGAAATATTTCAACAAAAACGATTTAACCTTCCTGTTTTTAAAGAACTTCCTTTCTTCCAACTTACAGGAAATCCTGTGTTTGAATTAATTGAAAATAAGCAAGTTATTGAGCTATTTGAGTTGATTTTACAAGAATATAAAAAAAATCAACCCGAGCGATTTGAACTTTTACCTTTGTATTTAACCACCCTTCTGACTGAATTTAAATTGCAAGAAAAGAGTCAGCCAAGATCTCTTCAAAATGCTGCTACTCACCTGACTCAACGCTACAAAGATGCTTTGTCAAGTTTGATTTATGAGAAAAAATCAGTTCAGGAATTTGCGGATTATTTATCTGTATCCCCCAACCATTTACACAAATCTGTTAAAATAACTACAGGAAAATCAGCACATGAATTACTAGAGGAAATGAGAATTTTGGAAGCAAAAGTCTTACTGAGTCAAACAGATTTGAGTATCGGAGAAATTGCCTTTCGTTTGGGGAAAGTTGACCCGAGTGACTTTAGTCGTTTTTTTAAAGCAAAAACACTTTTAACTCCAAAACAATATAGAAATAATTCTAATTGATTGTTTTTGCATAATATTACTTTGAAATAGCCTATTTATTCTCTTTCAAACGCTACAATTTTGTATCACCCTTGAGTACAATACTTTAAATAATCAAAAGGCGGTAACGTCATTTGAAAAAATACTAAAATACCCCTTCAATCCAATTTTAATACTCATTAACTATGAAACCTCCTTTTAGAGCTGACCATGTGGGAAGTTTGCTTCGCACTGCGTCTGTAAAAACAAATCGTCATAAGTGGAAATTAGGCAATCTTCCAGCTGAAGAATTACGGGCTATCGAAGATGCTGCTATTCTGGAAACCGTCAAAAAGCTTGAATCGACAGGTATGAAAGCTATTACTGATGGCGAATTTCGCAGAGATTATTTCCATTTGGACTTTTTGAAAGAGCTTGCGGGGGTGACAGTGACAGGAGGTATGGACGCAAATCCAAATGCTAAAGTGGCTGAAGATGGCTTCAAACCTCCTGTTTTGAGTGTTACAGGAAAACTACATCACCAAAAAGATATTCAAGTAGCCGATTTTAACTACCTAAAATCTATCGTTACACAAACTCCCAAAGTGAGTATTCCATCACCAACGATGATTCATTTTCGTGGCGGACGCAAATCGATAGATATTCAGGCTTATCCTGATATGGATGAGTTTTTTCATGATTTATCAACTGCTTACAAACAAGAAATAGATCATTTGTACGCTGCAGGTTTACGTTATTTACAATTGGACGATACCAATTTGGCGTATTTGTGCGACCCAAAAATGCGTGCTGCCGCAGCCGAAAGAGGTGAAGACCCTAATGAGTTGCCACGCACTTACGCAGCTCTTATCAACTCCGTGATTGACAATCGCCCAAGTGACTTGACCGTTGGTATTCACCTTTGCCGTGGAAACTACCGAAGCACTTGGTTTGCTGAAGGTGGCTATGAACCTGTAGCCGAAATTCTCTTCAATGAAATCAATGTGGATGCCTATTTCTTGGAATACGACGATGAAAGAAGTGGAGATTTTGCTCCTTTGAGATTTGTACCTAAAAACAAGCATGTGGTTTTAGGCATCATATCATCTAAAGTAAAAGAGCTAGAAAATATCGATGATTTGTGCAAGCGCATTGATGAGGCAGCCCAATATATGCCACTCGAAAACCTTTGTGTGAGTCCTCAATGCGGTTTTTCTTCGACACACCACGGTAATGACTTAACTCATGACGACCAATGGCGTAAAATGGAGTTGGTGGTAAATACAGCCATCAAGGTTTGGGGAGAAGCCTAAAACGTAGCGTAATTCAACAATTTCTGAATAGAAGAATCCCAAACGGTTATGTTTAAAAAAATGTTTCTTTTGCTATTGCTCGCACATAGTTTGGTGGCACAAGTGGCAAAGATTGATTCTGGACAACTCAATGGCGCAAGATACCGCATTCTTTTTCCTCCCAACTGGAAAGGAAAATTGGTGATGTATGCACACGGATATGAGTTTATGGGTACTAAACCACTACAAAGTCAGAATCCTGAGTTTATTGGTCGTATGAGCCCATTTTTGTCAAGGGGTTTTGCGGTGGCTGCTTCTGACTACCAATATCAAGGTTTTGCCCTTCCGCAAGGAGTAGATGATACCGAAAGTTTACGACAGTATTTTGTTAAGCAATACGGAAAACCTGACTCTACCTTTATGGTTGGGCATTCGATGGGTGGTGGTATCACGGTGGCTACTATCGAAAATTTTGGTGAAAACTATCATGGGGGTTTACCGCTGTGTCCGTTATCAAGTAGACCTTATTTGCAGTGTCGCAAAGAATTTGACATGTATGCTACTTTCAACGGGCTGTTTCCTGGCATTGTACCTTCGCTCAAAGAAATTTTTGATTTAAACAAAAAGCCTAGTCCAAGTGAAGGTGGTCGCGCGATGGTTGCCAAAGCAATGGCAATCCGAAAAGCAATGATGAGTAAAGACTCTGTTTTGGCGGTGGCTTTTGCCAAGCGTTTTGATTTGAAATTGGATGACTTGCCTTTTTCACTATTCTTTAACGAAAATGTTCTCAGAGATTTAGCCCAAAAATCAGGTGGAAATCCTTTTGATAATACGAACACCGTGTACAGTGGATTTCCTGATAATGACTTGGTCAATCATAAAGCCGAACGTTTGGAGGCAACCGTAAATCCGAATATGATTTTCGGAAAATATGATAGAACTGGTAATATCAACAAACCTGTTTTCTTGCTGCATACCGTTTATGATCAATTGATTCCGCCGACTTATGGGGTGGTAAATTTTGAAAATATGGTGCATCATCAGCAAAAAGATCAGTTTTTCAAAGTACGATATACCACTGGACAAGGACATTGTGTATTTACGGCTCAACAGACGGGTAATGCGTTTGATGAACTAAGAAACTGGGTTAAATCAGGACAAAAACCTGCTGGAGATATTTGGATGAAATAAACACTTGTAGAAAGATATGATTGATATTCAGAAAGTTGTTGCTATCGATGTGCACACCCATGCAGAGGTGTCGTGTTGCCAACCGCATGACGATTATCGGAGTGAGTTTGATGAAGCTTTTGCTAAATATTTCAAATCCGATAAACGCCCCACGATTCAAGAAACGGCGGATTATTATCGTGAAAGAAATATGGCTTTTGTGATGTTTACGGTAGATTCTGAATTTAATGTTGGAAAACGCCGAATTCCGAACATCGAAGTAGCTGAAGGCGCATTAAAGAACGATGATGTCATGATTGCCTTTGCGAGTATAGACCCTCACAAAGGGCGTATGGGAGCAAGGGAAGCTAGAGATTTGATTGAAAATTATGGGGTGAAAGGCTTTAAGTTTCATCCGACAGTACAGGGATTTTATCCGCAAGATAAAATGGCATATCATCTCTATGAAGTCATTGCTGAATATCAACTACCAATGCTTTTTCATTCGGGTCATTCTGGATTTGGGAGTGGTGTTCGTGGTGGTGGCGGACTTCGGTTAGAATACTCAAATCCGATTCATTTAGATGATGTAGCCATTGATTTTCCAGATTGTCCGATAATTATTGCGCATCCGAGCTGGCCTTGGCAAGATGAAGCCTTGTCTGTAGCGATGCACAAACCCAATGTGTATATTGATTTAAGTGGTTGGTCGCCCAAGTATTTCCCCCCGCAACTGGTTCAATATGCTAATACTT
>NZ_JBMLSD010000022.1:0-6941 GCF_049240685.1 Flectobacillus sp. | reverse complement strand
ATCTATGCCTTTTCCTCCCAAATACAACATAAATTCACAATCGTTTCGACAGCCTTTTCCATATCTTGCACCGACACCCATTCGTGCTTCCCATGAAAAGCATGTTCGCCTGCAAAGATATTTGGGCAAGGCAAGCCCATAAATGAAAGTCGAGAACCATCTGTACCACCACGGATACTCATTTGCTTGGCAGGAATACCTGCACGCTCGATAGCTTCTAGCGCATAAGCCGTTACATGGGGATATTGATCAAGAATTTCTTTCATGTTGCGATATTGCTCATGTACTTCAAAAATCGCTTTCGAATTAGGATAGTTTTCCAATACATCCTCCATGATGTTTTTCAAGAAAGCTTCGTGTTCATGAAGTTTTTCCTCTGTAAAATCACGAATGATAAAACTAACCGAAGCCTCTTCAACGGCACCAGAAATACCCACGGGATGAATAAAACCTTCTTTTCCTTCGGTAGTCTCTGGCGAGAGGGTTTCTTTGGGTAAGTTTGCCACAATTTCTGCGGCAATTTTCAATGCACTTTCCATTTTACCTTTGGCAAAACCGGGGTGTTGACTCACCCCTGTAATTTTAATTACCACACCATCAGCCGAAAATGTTTCATCTTCCAACGAACCTAATGTTTCGCCATCGATGGTATATCCAAAATCAGCACCTAATTTTTTGAGGTCTACTTTGGCAGTTCCACGTCCGATTTCTTCATCAGGAGTAAACAATATTCTAATTTTACCATGCTTGATTTCTGGGTGGGTCATGAGGTAATAGGCGGCATCCATTATTTCGGCAACACCAGCTTTGTTGTCGGCACCCAATAAAGTTTTGCCACTTGCGGTAATGATATCGTTACCCATTTGGGAAGATAAATCAGGGTGTTCGGCACAACGAATTACCTGAAAATGGTCATCTGGCAAAACCAAATCCTGTCCTTGATAGTTATAATGAATAATAGGTTTTACGTCCTTTCCTGAGCAATCTGGGGAAGTGTCCACGTGTGAACAAAAGCATATTACAGGCACCGACTTATCGGAAGTAGCTGGTATTGTGGCATATACATAGCCAAACTCATCCAATTCGGCGTCGTTGATTCCCATTGCATGAAGTTCTTGAACCAACACACGACTTAAATCTTTTTGTTTTTCGGTGGAAGGCTGAGTGGCTGAATCTGGGTCTGATTGAGTATCAATTTGAACGTATCGTAAAAATCGCTCGGTTGCGGTATTTTTATATAATTTAAGCATAATTTTGAGTAATGAGTATGGTATTTTGAACAAAAACTATAATAAAACTAATTAAAACGATCTAATAAATTTCTAATATATCTATTGTATCAGAGTGATTTATTTAATTATTTAAAGAAAATTTATGGTTAAAATTATTTATTAAACAAGTTTCAACAAAGGTAATGAAGGTTTCAAATTTCGTGATTATCTTGCAGGAACATTCTTGCGGGAAATATTATGAACAGCCATAGAATTGTACAATTTCTATATGTATCTAAATTTACCAAAGAATCCAATGAGGAATGCCTTCCAAAAGGCAATTTTCATTAAATTCGCTTCGTCAAAATAAAAACAAAATTTCAAAAGGTTAAGCCAAATAATATATAGGTTATGTCAGATTTTGCAGAACTATCATTAGGTGACAAACGCATTCAGTTGCCTGTTATTACTGGAACTGAAGATGAAAAAGCAATTGATATTGCCAAGCTCCGTGATGAGACAGGTTATATTACAATTGACTCGGGTTACAAAAACACAGGTGCTACGAAAAGTGCGATTACATTCCTCGATGGTGAGTTAGGAATTCTCCGTTATAGAGGTTATTCTATCGAAGAATTAGCTGAAAAAGCTTCATTCTTAGAAGTAGCTTACTTGTTGATTTACGGTGAGTTGCCTACTGCAGAACAATACGCAGCATTCGAAAACCAAATCAAAATGCATACTATCGTAAATGAGGATATGCGTAAGATTTTTGAAGGCTTCCCTGTAAATGCGCACCCAATGGGCGTGTTGTCGGCGCTTGTTTGCGCAATGTCGGCCTTCTACACAGGTGATAAAGCTGGTTCTGACGAACTCAATATCATTCGTTTGTTAGCCAAAATGCCTTCGATGGCAACTTGGTCATACAAAAAATCTCAAGGTCATCCTGTAAACTACCCAAAAAATTCTTTGGACTATTGTTCAAACTTCTTGCAAATGATGTTTGCATTACCAGTTGAAGATTATAAAGTAAATCCAGTAGTTTCAGCAGCTTTGAATAAATTATTGATTCTTCATGCAGACCACGAACAAAACTGTTCTACCTCAACAGTTCGTTTGGTTGGTTCTTCACATGCAAGCTTATATGCATCTATTTCGGCTGGTATCAACGCGCTTTCTGGCCCATTACATGGTGGTGCAAACCAAGAAGTAATCGAAATGTTAGAGGCAATTAAAGCGGATGGTGGTGATACTGCAAAGTATATTGCAATGGCAAAAGACAAAAACTCTGGCTTCCGCCTAATGGGCTTCGGACACCGTGTTTATAAAAACTTTGACCCTCGCGCAAGAATCATCAAAAAGGCAGCAGACGACGTATTAGCCGCTTTAGGAATCAATGACCCAGTGTTGAAAATTGCTTCTGAATTAGAGGCTGCAGCATTGAGTGACGAATACTTTGTGGCTCGTAAGTTATATCCAAACGTTGACTTCTACTCTGGTATCATCTACCGTGCATTAGGTATTCCTACCAATATGTTTACGGTGATGTTTGCGATTGGCCGTCTGCCAGGATGGATTGCTCAATGGAAAGAAATGAAAACTAACAAGGAACCTATTGGTCGCCCTCGTCAGGTATATGTTGGTGCTACTCCACGCGAATATGTACCAATGGAGCAAAGATAATTTCTTACCAAACTATTTAACGTGTAGAGATTCCTCGCAATAGGAGTCTCTTTTTTTTTGCTTTAAACCTCACAAAATCATGCTTCAAAATGGGCAAAATACAATTCATTGTGCTTACAACAGGCATTTGACTTTATGTAATAAGCAAGCACAAAACGCGTCTTTCTAGCAAATTAAAAAGCACATTTTTGCTTGATGCCTACTAAAGTGCAATAAGTCATTTTTCACTTTTCCAAGAAAGCAACTATACGTTATTTTTTAGTAAAAACGCCTCTCATATTTCTACAACAAATGATATAAACTTTGAAAAGCCTGCCAACAAAAATTTGCTTTTTGCGTTATTTCTCGAAAGTATCTTCTGAAATAAAAAAAAATACAAAAGCTAATTTTTTGATAGTCAGATATATATTTTTTTTCATTAACTTTGCAAGATGTTCTCCAGACATAGAGCATACTATTCATGTACAGATTTCCTACCCAAAGTGGTACTTCATTTATCTTTGGTTTAAGAGTTTTTGGTCATCAAAAAACCAATTTCCAACCTCTTTTACCAAATAAATTTAAACCCTAATTCTATGAGGATTATCAAGCATATAGTACTTTTTTGTGTTTTCTTCTGGCAACAGTTTTTAACAAAAGCACAAGTTGGCGAAAAATATTATGGGCGAGCGTCCTATTATGCCGACAAATTCCATGGACGAATGACATCCAGTGGAGAGTACTACAGCCGAGACGAATACACTTGCGCCCATCGCAGTCTTCCATTTAACACTATTCTTGAAGTAACTAATACAAGCAACAACAAAAAGGTGATTGTAAAAGTAAACGATCGCGGTCCTTTTGCCTACAGTCGTGTATTAGACCTTTCTTTTGTAGCTGCCAAAGAGCTTGAACTTTTGGCCAACGGTGAAGCCGAAATCCAAATGAAAATTCTTTCTATGGATAACCCAGCTTATATTTTGCCAAGTTTTGAACCTGGCGAAAAGGGTGAATTTAACAAAGAATTCAGGCAACATTTACCTATCAAGTTTGAAATGAAAGATGGGAGAATGGTCCTAGATACCGCTTATAAAGCCCCAGTGAGTACTGTTGCAGCCCCAAATGTTATCGCAAGCAATCAGTCGGCCAATGCTGCTCACAAATACATTAGAGTTGTCAAGGATATCAATGGTAATTACAAACTTGATTCTTCTGGCACTGCCGAAACGGCTCTTATTACTCCTCCCAAACAGCAACCTTTAGAGGTGAGTACAGCTGTTGTCAACGCCTCATCCAATTCCACCAACACTTCTGGTCATGACTATCTGAATGTATATACCGACGAAGAAGGTCGTATTCGTGTCAGAAATAGCAAAAATGAATCGATTGGGAAAGTGAGTGCCAATACAAAAGAATTGACAAAAGTAGATGCTACAGCTCAAGTTATCTCAACACAAAACAAACCTATCGAAAAATCGAAAGAAGTATCAAAAGATAATTCAACTCCACACTCTTATTTACAAGTAATTAAAGACGCTGACGGTCGAATCAGAGTAGAAACTAAAAACTCCAACAACTAAGATTGGTTGTTGAGGGTTAAATATATGCATTCGAGCGATAAAAAAGCTAGTTTCTTCCACGAGACTAGCTTTTTTATTAGATTTGTTTTGAAGCTTGCCTTCCGAATACTCCTTAACATTTTACTAATCTTACTTCATTAACATGATCAAACGTTTATCCATTATCCTGCTAGTGGTATCCAATAGCTTATTTGCTCAAAATGGCAAAGACAAAGTTTTGGTTACTGATATGAACAAAATCAAAACCGTTGGTTCTGTCAATTTATCTCCAGATGGCAAAAGAGTTCTCTATTCAATTCGAACTAACGAACCTAGTGAAGAAAATAAGCTCGAGTTTGAGTATCGCTCACATATTTGGGTATCAGATTTTCAAACAAATAAACAGCTTACGCGTGGTTTAGAAAGTGTAGGTAGTGCCGCTTGGTCACCCGATGGAAAGCAGATTGCCTTTGCTCGTGGCGTGAAAGGTAAATCTCAAATCTTCATTATGCCACTAGATGGTGGCGAGGCGTTTCAATTGACCGACCTCAAACAAGGCGCCTCTAATCCATCATGGTCACCAGATGGAACTAAAATTCTTTTCTCAGTAGGTACAACGGTCAACGAAATGTTGAAAGACACCTTACTGAATCCTTCAAAAGCATTACCTTCTTGGTCATTTGAAAAAGCTGGTTTTAAGGATAATACCTTTCTTAAACCTGACAAAAAAGTAAAACCAAATCCAGATGGTTCATTAGCAGAAATTAGAGCTTATTTAGACAAAGATGTTGAAGATAAAAAAGCTAAAGTCTTTAGCCGTTTGAATTTCCAAGGAGAAGCTAACACTGATCCCGAAATACGTTTTAATCTTCTATTTGTCATAGAAGTAAAGGAAGGAGCCAAAGCCAAACAACTTACGCATGGCTTTTGGTCATATAATGGTGCAACGTGGTCGGCTGATGGTAAAAAAATCTTTGCCTCATGTGGTAGAGATACAACTTTGCACCCAGATAGAGAGCAAAATTCAGCTATTGTAAGTATGAATGCCGATGGTAGTGATTTAAAATATATCATATCAAAAAAAGGAGTAAGTTATTCCAATCCTACCCCATCGCCAGACGGAAAATTGATTGCCTTTACTCAATCGGAAGTAAGTTGGTTAGGCTTCAATCAGCTACTAATTGCCAATGCAGATGGAAGTAATATTACGCCTATCGTGTTTGATAGAGCGTCTGGAAATTTAGAATGGACTGATGACTCAAAAGCTTTGTACCTAACAGCTCCTTCAAATGGAGGAACACCCATTTATAAATTAGATATTCTTACTAAAAAAGTAGAAAAGCTTACTGACTTTAATTCGGGTATTACAGCCTTCGATATTGCCAAAGATAAAATTGCTTTTGCTAAAACTGAAGTTAAAAATCCTTCAGAACTATACATCTCTGATTTGTTAGTGAAAGCTCCGGTTAAGCTCACTTCATTAAATGACGAATGGCTTAAGTCAAAAGCGATTAGTTTTCCAGAAAAGCGGACTTACAAAAATTCAAAAGGCCTAATCGTGGAATATTGGATTATGAAGCCTGCCAATATGGAAAGTGGCAAAAAATATCCTCTCCTACTCAATATGCACGGAGGACCAACCGCCATGTGGGGGCCAGGCGAGAGCTCAATGTGGCATGAATTTCAATATTTTTGCTCACAAGGTTATGGTGTTGTGTACGCTAACCCAAGAGGGTCAGGTGGATATGGTAAAGATTTCCAATTTGCCAATTATCAAGATTGGGGAAAAGGCCCCGCTGAAGATGTTTTGGCTGCTGCATCTGATGCAGCTAAAGAAGCATGGGTTGATACTTCCAAACAAGTATTGACAGGTGGTTCTTATGCAGGTTACCTTACGGCATGGATTGTTGGACATGACCATCGTTTTAAAGCAGCTTTTGCGCAACGTGGCGTATATGACCTCACAACTTTTATGGGCGAAGGTAATGCTTGGAGGCTGGTACCTAACTATTTTGGTGGGTATCCTTGGGAAGAGAATATCAAACCCATTTTAGAGAGAGAGTCACCATACACCTACGTTGATAAAATCAAAACGCCATTATTGATAAAGCACGGTGAAAATGACTTGAGAACAGGGGTAATTCAAAGTGAAATGATGTACAAATCCATGAAAATCATGGGTAAAGAGGTAGAATATGTAAGGATGCCAGGTGGTACCCATGAGTTATCAAGAAGTGGCAATATTCGACAGCGCATCGACCGTATGTTGCGCATATATGAGTTTTTTGAGAGATATGTTGAAAAAAAATAATAGTAATATGTTTTAAAATGGTAGAAGCCAGCTTGATATCCTCAGGCTGGCTTTTATTTTAATCTACTTTTGTAAAAGACACCAAGATTTATTCTTTTTACAAGAAACTATAAATCAAACATTTATACCAGATAAGCCTAAACCATAAAAATTTTCTAACTTTGTATTTTAGCACTACTCCTTTACCATCATGAAAGC
>NZ_JBMLSD010000021.1:0-1529 GCF_049240685.1 Flectobacillus sp. | reverse complement strand
CGCCGAAAGCCGATACATGAAAGCTTAAAGCACAATCTTAAACTTTATTTTGCGAACTAACTTATACTAATGTCTTATTTTGAAAATTTAACATCCTTATTACAAATAGAGCGAGAAGAAGATCGCGCTCAACATCGTCAATTAACTGAAAGTACCTCCGTGAGCGAGCGTCGAGCCAATGGATTTACGTGGTATCCTGTAGCTATCAGAGGGACTGAACTTACCAAGGGCGATTATATCAGCGTTGAGCTAGAACGAACCACTCATCATGATTTGGGGCATCTTTTTCGTTTTGGCGTGCCTGCTGCATTGTTTAGCAATCATAACCCATCCGAGGATAGGGTAGAAGGGTTGGTTTCTTTTCAAGGGGGTAATCGTTTAAAATTGACCCTAAAAACTGATGAACTCCCTGATTGGAGTCGGGATGGAAAATTGGGGATTGATGTTCTTTTTGATGAAAACAGCTATGACGAAATGTTTGCTGCCTTAAAAGTGGCACAGGTGCATTTAAAGGATGATAATTCTCCCAAAGCAAACTTGATAAAAGTGTTGACAGGGCACGTTCAGCCAGTATTTGATGAATACATACAAGCAAAACCAAGTTCAAAACTAAATGAGTTTCAGAATGCAGCCTTGAGTAAAATCCTTCAAGCCAAGGATTTGGCTATAGTGCATGGCCCTCCAGGAACTGGAAAAACTACAACTTTGGTAGAAGCCATTCAGCAATTAGCACAAAAAGACCAGGCGCCGATTTTGGTGGTAGCGCCCAGTAACGCTGCGGTGGATTTGTTGAGCGAAAAGTTGTCTATGGCAGGGCTCAATGTGCTGCGAGTAGGCAATCCAGCGAGGGTTTCGGATGCCTTGATGTCATTGACTTTGGAAGCAAAAATGACGGAGCATCCCGCCATAAAAGAAATCAAGCGATTTAAGAAGCAAGCGCAAGAGTTCAAAACCATGGCGCATAAGTACAAACGCAATTTTGGAAAAGCTGAGCGTGACCAACGAAAGTTGTTGTTTGAGGAGGCGCATAAAATCATGAAGGAGGTAGAGCGTACCGAGCAATATATGATTGATGATATTTTGACCAAAACTCAAATTGTGACCGCAACAATGGTAGGTGCCAATCATTACACGGTCAGGAAATTGCAATATAAAACGGTGGTGATTGACGAGGCTGGCCAGTCTTTGGAACCTGCTTGTTGGATTGCGATTTTGAAAGCACAGCGTGTGATACTAGCAGGAGACCACTGTCAGTTAGCACCAACTATCAAATCAAATGAGGCCTCGCAGAAAGGATTGAGTAAGACTTTATTAGAGAAATGTGTTGAAGCACATCCCGAATCTGTGGTATTGTTGCAAGAGCAATATCGTATGAATGAGTTGATTATGGGCTATTCTTCTCAAATATTTTACCAAAACTTGCTAAAAGCACATGATTCGGTAGCGCAACAAACCTTGTTTGATGGAGAGATTGCCTTGAATTTTGTAGATACCGCAGGTTGTGGTTTTGAGGAAAAATTAATTGGAAC
>NZ_JBMLSD010000020.1:0-5923 GCF_049240685.1 Flectobacillus sp. | reverse complement strand
AACACTATACCTTCGTCCAGCTTTGGCTTCTGTGACTGTCTAGGATTCTTTCACAGATAAGTAATTCTCTGTAACCGTCCGCAAAGGTTGGAAACGTTGGATTTTCTGGTTGTTTGCCAGCAGCTACAGCAGCGTATACTTCTTTAAACAATTGTTTTGAAGTATCTGGGAAGCCTTCGTTGTGACCACCAGGGAATGTCATAATATCTCTTGCTTCTGCATACGCCAACGATGGGTCACGCATCAACACTTGGTTGGCAGCATCACGGTTACCTAACCACAATTCGTTTGGTGCTTCTGAGTTCCAAGCAAATGTTTTGTTTGAACCAGAAATCTCCAATTTCAATTGGTTTTTGCGACCTGCTGAAACTTGAGAAACTGTTACTAAGCCTTTATTTCCGTTATCGAAACGTAACAATACGTTAGCAGTATCCTCTGTGTTGATTTCAACATCAGCATAATCTTCTGGTTGAAGCATTTTACCTGAATAGGTTTCTACTGGTTTTAATGGCTTCTTACGAGTTTTGTGAACTGTATTAAAATCAGCCATTACTTCTACTGTTTTCAAACCTGTGATATACTCGATGATATCCATCAAATGTGATCCAATATCAGCAATTGCACGCGAATCACCAGATTTGTCTGGTTCTAAACGCCAGTTGTAGTCCGTATTGTAGAATAACCAGTCTTGCAAGTATGAACCAATGATTGAGTAAATTTCGCCTAAATCACCTTTCTCACGCATTGTTTTCATTTGGCGCACCAATGGATAATAACGTAAGTTGAAGTGAACAGCATTTACCAAACCTGTTTCTTTAGCAAGTGCTACTAATTCTTCAGCCTCATGTAAGTCTTTTGCCAATGGTTTTTCGCAAACAACGTGCTTACCTGCCAACAAAGCGGCCTTTGATTGAGAATAGTGCAAGAAGTTTGGCGTACAGATATGTACACAAGCGATATCTTCCATAGCTAACAATTGATCGAATGTACAAGGACGTTCGATACCTAATTGCGCAGCTTTAGCCGTAGCCAATTCTATATTCACTTCACAAAGTGCTACAACTTCTACATTTGGTAGTCTTCTGAGGGCCTCGATGTGAGCTGGTCCAATAAAACCTGTACCAACTACACCTACTTTGATTTTTGACATGAGTTAATCGATTTGTTTTTTGGGGATATAATTAATTATTGTTTTTGAAAAGGGTTATTCTTTGGATAGTAAGTTTGAAATATCCCATAAAAGCCATTTTTTGCTTTTAATATTTCCTTCATTTTTTCGGAGCATTTTTTGAAAAAGCGCCAAGCCTAAAGGTTCGTTGCCGTTGGCGTGTACCAATACTACACTTCCATTTTTGATGGCCTCGCCTTTGGCTAGCCAAGCATCGCTTCCGAGTGGCAATAGCCCAAGCGCCAAAACTTCATCGAAAATTCCTTTGTCGGATACCAACCCCGGAAATCTAAAGTAAATAGAAGGCACAAGACCATTTGACAACATGGCTTGTTCATTCAGTAAAACTTCCGAAAGGATATTAGTACCATGTTCCAACAAGAAATTATTAGTTAGCGGTAACTTGGGGTCGTAACGATGCGTATAACTGTGGTTGACCCACGTAATACGTAAATTACCTACTTTTTCTTGTTGTTTGAGCCAGTTAAGGTCATCTTGATGTTTTTGCATCCAAATACCTGTTACAGTAATCGTAAGCGGTACCGGGCGTTCACTAATTTCAAAACTTTTAATTACATTTTGGAAAAAACCTCGAGTCAATGGTTTGCTCGATGGGCATAAGTCTATCGTCAAACTAAAACCTTTGAGCGTACTATCTGCTTTGGTGATTCCTGCGTCCTGTAGCTCATAGTCTCTATGCTTTTCAAATTGCCAGTCATGAATATAGGGTGTTTTTTCAAAAAGATTTAAAACATTATTCCATGTTACAGGCTGTGTTTCGATATTATTGAGAATATGCGTTTTAAGATTTTCTGGATTTACCACTAAATACTTAATAGCACCTGTTTCCTTCCATTTTCTAATGACTAACTCATTTTGATATTGAGCAAAAAATACCTCATACTGAGATATTTGTGCCAATGAACAGGTAGAAAGAAGTCCCAATAACAGGAATGTTAAGAAGTATTTCATAACAATCTCAAGCGAGTTTTTCCAAACTTTTTGTACAAAAGTAATGAAGGATGAAAGAAAAAGATGGTTTTCTATGGGCTTAGCCCTTTTAACAGCCTTCAAATTTACAGAATATCTCCAAGCCATCAAGCATAAATCTGTGACTTGGAGATAGTTCTTTTTAAATCTCAAATTTTGTCCATCTTTCGGCTGAGTTGGCCGACTTTACAACCGTTTGGATGAAAGCCATACCACGCAAACCGTCTTCGATACTTGGGAAATCATAAATTTCTGGGTCGTAACCGTCTACTCCAGTACCTTTTCCTAAGCCACCACCTGTGCCTGATTTGCTTTCGGCACCCCAACGGGCACGTAGGGCATACGCAAAGTTTCGGTAAATACTCGCAAAAGTCTCGATATAGCCTTCTGGGTGACCTGCTGGCTGACGCGTATGTGCCTGTGCGTGAGGAGATAAGTTGCCAACTCCAGTACGGATAATTTTCGAACCATTTTCCTGATTAGTCATAATCAAGGTATTTGGCTCCATTTGGCGCCATTTCAGACCACCAAATTCGCCATAGACACGAATATTTAGGTCATTTTCTTCGCCATTACAGATTTGGCTATTGTGCAAAATACCTTTGGCGCCATTGTCAAAATGAAGTAAGATGTTGGCGTCATCGTCGAGCATACGACCTTCCACAAAAATCGTAAGGTCAGCCGAAAGTTCCGTTATTTGTAAACCAGTGATATATTCAGCTAAGTTTTCGGCATGTGTACCAATGTCGCCTACACCACCTGCAGCCCCACTACGCGCGGGGTCGGTACGCCATGAAGCCTGTTTTTGACCCGAAGCCTCCACCAATTGAGATAACCATCCTTGTGGATATTCAACAATTACCTTACGGATTTGTCCGATAGCACCCGATTTTATCAATTGACGTGCTTCTTTCACCATTGGATAGGCCGTGTAGTTATGCGTCAAAGCGAATAATAAGCCAGAATTTTTAACAATTTCGGTCAATTCTTTAGCCTCTTCCATCGTCAAAGTAAGCGGTTTGTCCATCACTACGTGGAAACCGTTTTCGATAGCAAACTTTGCAGCAGGGAAATGTACGTGATTAGGCGTAACGATTGAAACGAAATCCATACGCTCACCTTCAGGAAGTTCTTTCTCTTTCAAAATCATTTCCTCGTACGAATCATACACACGGTTGGCAGGTAAATAGAGCGCTTCGCCAGTAGCTTTAGATTTTTCAGGATTTGAACTAAACGCTCCGCAAACAAGTTCGATTTCGCCATCTAAGGCGGCTCCTCTGCGGTGAACTGCTCCGATGAAGGCATCCAAACTTCCTCCAATCATGCCCATTCTGATTTTTCTAGCCATTTTTTTCGTTAATTAAATATCGAGCTTCTGAACGGCTCGGCTGATAAACATTAGTCAGCTTGTTCTAAAGGCTCAACTGTTTTAGGTTGAAAAGATAATTTGATATATATAATTAGAATAATGGATCATTAATTAATGATGAATTATGAGTTGTGAATGATGAATGTAAAGTTTATCAATATTTCATATCCACAACTACTTCAATTTTACTTGTAATAGGCATTAAGCTATACCAGACTAAAAGCACAAAGGTGTTTCTAATAAAATCATACATCCATTTATTGTTGTTGTACTTGTCTAATGCCTACGGCCTTTTGCCTAAAGCTAATATTGATATTTGAAAAATAAGACTATTCTCTCTTTCTGTATCTTTTTGATACAATATTGTACAAAAGTAATATAATTTTATCGGCTGAGGGCTATTTGCTTTATGCCATGTGCTAAATGTTGGAATTGTATTTCCTAATACAAGAATATAAATTTTTGCTTCCAAGAAGCGCTCATGCAAAAAAATAACAATTTTTAATTGTAAGTTACTGACAATTAAAAAAATACATTCACAATTCATCATCAGAACTGTACGAAGGAATTCTAAAAATGTCTATTTCGGATATCGGATGTGGGATTTCGGAAGTGTAATCTTCTATGTTTTATAAAAAATAGAGATATTTTACTTTATTTCCGAAATCAGAAATCCCAAATCCGCAATTATTGGAAATCTTTCGTACACTCCTAATTCAGCACTCCTGATAAGTATGGTTTATTGCCTGAAGCGTAATCATGAAATAATTTGAGAAAAAGCGCCAAAATATGCTTTTTGAAAAAGCAATCTAAAAAAACACTTGAAAATACTACATTTAGCCCGCTCTATACTGTTTGATTGCAAATTTTAATTAAAATTATTACAAAGTCATTTAGTAAATACGGAAATCTTTTTGTTTTTTTGGCATGGATTTTTTTTAGTACGAATTATAATAAAATAAGAACACTGTCCCTTTTATTAATCTTAAACCCTTTAATCAATTATGTCCCAAACAGTTAATAATAATCGATTGTTTTTGGCGAGTTGCTTTGCACTAATCACTACTTCAATGGCTTTCGGTATTCGTGCAGGTGTCCTCACGCAGTTAGGTACAGCCTTTAACCTTGATGCAGAGCACCTCGGATACGTCAACCAGATGGCATTTTTAGGCTTCCCGATTGCAATGATTGTTGGAGGTCCTCTTTACAATGTATTAGGTCCTAAAAAAATCATGTGGGTAGCATTTGTTACACATGTACTAGGTTTAGTAATGACCATTTTCGCGAGTGGTTTCTGGACTTTATTGATTTCGACTTTTTTCGTAGGATTTGGTAATGGTACCGTAGAGGCGGCTTGTAATCCAATGATTTCTGATATGTACGAAGGCAATCAAAAAACCAAAATGTTGAACCGTTTCCACATGTGGTTCCCTGGAGGTATAGTTATTGCGAGTTTGATTTCTAGATTTATGACTTCGGCTGGTATGGGCTGGCAGTTACAAATTGGTATCATTTTGATTCCTGCGGTAACTTACGCTGCTTTGATTTTGGGACAAGCATTTCCTGAAAGCCAAGATGAAGGAGCTGCTTCAACAGGTCAAAACTTCAAAGCGATGCTTTCGCCATTGTACCTGTTCATGTTGGCATGTATGGCATTAACTGCTATTTCTGAATTTGGTCCCGAGCAGTGGATTGATCCAATATTAGGTCATGCAGGAGCCAGCTCAATGTTGATTTTGGCTTTGGTAACTGGTTTGATGGCGGTTGGTCGTTATTTTGCTGGTCCAATTGTGCATAACCTAAACCCTACAGGTGTACTGCTAGGCTCGGCTATTTTTGCTACTATTGGAATAGTATTGATGAGCCAAGCTGAAGGTGCAATGGTATATGTATCTGCCGTAATTTTTGCGATTGGGGTATGCTATTTCTGGCCAACTATGATTGGTTTTGTAGCTGAATATTTACCTCGTACTGGCGCTTTTGGTATGTCAATTATTGGTGGTATGGGTATGTTCTCTACCTCAATTTTCCAACCAATTATCGGTAAATGGTTAGATGACGAAAAAGCTGCTGCTGCTGCCAAAGGTTTGACAGGTCAAGAACTTGACTTAGCTGCTGGTCAAGCAACACTAGACAATATGGCGGTATTCCCATTCATTTTGATTATCGCTTTTGCCGTATTGTATTTTATCATGCGTAAGCAAACTCCAGCTGGAGCGAAGGCGCATTAATCATATACATGAGTTTCTAGTTACTTTTAGCTAGAAGAGTTTATTTTTGAGGCTAAATAGGTTGCTTTAAAACACTCAAAAAGATTAGTCATTAGTAAAAAGGCGTTCGAAATTAGCTTTTCGAGCGCCTTTTTGCTATTGCATCTATGGTTTAAGGTAAGTTAG
>NZ_JBMLSD010000019.1:0-8633 GCF_049240685.1 Flectobacillus sp. | reverse complement strand
TTGAGTAAAAAGTCGAATCACCTGAATCACAATTTCTCATTTTGTCCAGTAATCAGGCTAAATAACTCAATTTAGAAGCAAAGCATTGCGTCTCTTCTAGTAAAACTCAACTAATAATCAAAAATCACTCATTCAATATTCGCTAAATTAAAAGATACCTCATATTTTAATGCCACAGCTTATTGGCTTTTACATAAAACCTCCAACTTAATAAAGAGGCTGAAACAAATAAGCTAGAAGTAAGTCCAATCCAAATACCGATATGTTTTAATTCTAACACAAAACCCAGAAAATAGCACATCGGTAAACCTACTACCCAATATGCAATGAAGGTAATGACCGTTGGCACATTAACATCGGCTATTCCTCGCAGTATACCTACACTAACCGCTTGTACTCCATCGAATAACTGAAATATTCCACCCCAAATGATTAATTCGGCCGCGAGCACTGTCACTTGTTGATCTTTGACATAACTTGCCAAAAAATCATTGAAAAGTAAAAAAATCACACTACAAGTTCCCATAAAGAAAAGACCCAAGAGTAGGGCAGAAGTTCCTGCATCCAAAATGGCTTTCCTGTTTTTTTCGCCCATTCCTGAGCCTACTCGGATACCTCCAGCAGCCCCAATACCCGTAGCTGCCATGAAGGTCATAGATACAAAACCTATGGCGACTTGGTGGGCAGCCTTATGTGGTAAACTTATCCAACCCATCATGACAACAGCCCCATAGAATGCAGCTACCTCGCTAAATCCCTGAAATCCACTAGGAATACCCAATTTCATGATGTTGATAGACAGGGTTTTGATTGAATCGACTTTGTCTGAAATTTCTACCAAATATGGTTTAAATAAACTTGATTTGTAGGTGTATCCGACAATCGCAATAGCCATATAAGTTCTGGAAATCAAGGTGGCGTAACCAGCTCCATTCAAGCCAAAGGCAGGGATTTGTCCCCAGCCATTTATTAGTATCTGATTGAGTATTACGTTCATAATCAACGCACTAATCGTAATATGCATAGCTACCTTAGTGTGAGAAAGTCCATCTGTAAAACTTTTTACGGCCGAAAAAAGAAACGATGGAAATATAGATGCCGTAATAATCCATAGATATGCTTGAGTAGGTGCCTTGATTTCAATTGGTTGTTTCAGAAGTTCTATATTGAGTCCAAAAAGAACAATCAGAAGAGCACAAACGCAGCTCATAATAAATGAAACAAGGATGCTTGCTCTTAATAATTGATGACATTCTTCAGGTTTGTCGGCAGATTGCGCTGAGGAAACTAGTGGAGCCACAACTTGTAAGCATATATATCCAATGATGGCGATATTTATGAAAATACCATTGGCATCGGCGGCGGCAGCTAAGGCCTGAACAGAGCCTTGTGCCATACGACCCACTTGTACCGTATCGGCAAAACCCATCAGCATTACACCTACTTGTGCTGTGATTATGGGCAATGCAAGGTTGACTGTAGCTTGAAAATCAGATTTATAACGATTGAAGAATGTATTCAAGAGATTGTTTGGTTTTGTTGTTGATAAAATTCGGAAGGCAAAATTACAAAAAAATAACCTCACACTCGGTGAGGTTACAAAGAGTTTTCTTCAGGTAGTTACCAAGCTCAACTAATGAAGTAAATCGTCAAGGTGAAGTATGTTTCTTTTTTCATAAATCTCAACAAATTGCCTAAATTGGAAATAGCCGTATTTAAAAGGGTCTTTTGAAATCTCTTCATAGTTATTATTAAAAAAAATTAGAGGATTTTCGCCTTTCGGAACTGGGTTTGACAGTTGTTTAGTGAATTTTAAGGCATACTGATAGCATTTTTCTAACTCTTTGCCATAGCCTGCTTCCTGCCAGTAAGCCATAGCAATCTGATTGGCCAAATATTCGCCTTCGTAGAAATCCAAATTCTTTCGATTGGCTTTTTTTGTTAAATAAAAATCCGTTCCGTGTCCTAATTCATGAATGATATAAAAGCCATTAAAAAATAGACCAAACATTTCTTCTCCTTTACTTTTACTCTTATTGAGTTCTGTAAAAAAGGCTTTTTGTGGTTCAATTACCTGCAACCAAAGGGGTAAATTGATGGTAGACAGTTCATGATCCCAATAGACTAAATAGGGACTTGTGTTTAAAATAGCTTTAGCTTTTGGCAAAATATTGCCTAATTTTTGAGCAATTCTGATTTGATATTTGAGTCTAACCACATTAGCATCTCTTACCAATAAGGTTGAATCTGTATAGCGATGAAACAGCCCATTTTGAGAAAATGACAGACTGTAAGTTACGCAAAGAAGGAACAGCGATAAGAATATATGTTTTTTCATTAAGGAAAGCTGGGTTTATAGTTCAATTTTAGTAAAGTTAAACCTTTAGCTCGTGTAATAGGTCTCGAAAGGTTTTAATTGAGTTTATGGCTTATAAAATCCGAAAATGTAAAGCTATTAATTAAAAAGCCGTAGGAAACAAGGCTTCCTACGGCATATTTGAAAGGGGATAGATAGTTATAAAATTTTTGTTTTATGGGAAATGGGCAGTCAAAACTGACTGCCTTTTCCTTTATCATATTTATATAAATGGTTAATGCGACAAAGTAAAATAGGGACTTTAGTGACAAATTGTGCGGCTTTGTTTAAAGTCCCCAAAGGAGTTGAACTCCGTATTTTGTTGTACTCAGATAATATCCTTTAAGGCACTAGGGTTTAGGCATTAGGGGATAGTTTGTTTAAGTTGCTAAAAACTAAGTAAATAGAGTGTGGCTTTTCTTTTCTTCCTTAACCCATCACTCCCTCAATATCAGCCTCAGTAATAGCAGGGTTGGCTCCGCTGTGCGATGCTACTAGTGCACCAATGGCACAGGCAAAATTTAGTGCATATTCAGATGGTTTTCCTTCGAGAATATTCTTTAAGAAACCTGCTAAAAATGAATCACCACTACCTATGGTATCCGCTACAACTACTTGGTATCCTGCTTGTTGGTAAAAATGTTTTTTACCATCGTTCTCTAATCTTAATAAGACAGCGCCGTCGCCGCCTTTGGTTACAATCAGGGTATTGAGTTTAAACTTTTGACTAATTTCACGCAACTGGTTTTCTTCATCGCCTTCTATTCCGTACCATTTTGCAACGATTTTTAGCTCATCTTCATTGAGTTTTACGATATCTGCATATTGAAAAAACTCTTCAATCATACCTTGAGAATAATGTGGAGGACGGAGATTGATGTCAAACACCTTCAAAACATTTGATTCTTCTGGCAAATTTTTTAGAATACTCAATAATGTTTGATAGGAAGTGTTATCCCGACTGGCCAAAGTACCAAATACTAGGGCAGAAGCCTCATTTACCAGTTGCTGAACAGATTCATTGGTCTGAATGAAATCCCAAGCTACAGGGTGGACAATGGTGTAAGTTGCCTCATTTTTGTCCGATAATTGAACCTTTACCCAACCTGTAGATTGTGTATCGTCTTCTTGAATCCACTCAGTAGTACAATTTTTACTTTCGAGAAAAGCTTTAATTTCTGTTCCTAATTCATCCTTACCGATACGACTAATCATTTTGGCAGGAATTCCTAAGTTCTGCAAATGTGTTGCCACATTCATGGGTGCTCCTCCAGGAAGTTTGCCACTTGGAAGCATATCCCACAAAACTTCACCAAAACAGCAGATATATTGTTGCATTTTCTGAATGATTAAATCGTTTTTGTTTTTATTCTTAAATTTATCGGAACCTATAAAATCTGATTAAATTCCAAGCGTTCACCATCTGGGCCTTTGATATTGAAATACTTACAACCATTTTTCCAAAAAGGCAAAAAAACAGGTGCTTCTTCCAGAATTTCATATCCACCTGCTTTGAGTGTGGCAAAAGTCTGGTCTATATCTTCCACATCAAAGGCAATATGGTCGATATTACCGTCTTTTCTGCTAGCAATTTCGGGCAAAACTGTTGCTGGAAATTGATATATCTCAATCACAATTTCACCACTTTTCATCATAGCAACTTTCCCTTTTCCTGCTGGGTGCTCGAATGAAGAGCTCATGACATTTTCAAAACCTAAACTTTGATAAAATGCCTCTGATTTTTCAATATTGGTGACAGGGATACCAATATGTTGTATTTTTTTTAGAACTAATGACATAGTGAAGTCGCGTCTTGTTGTGTTAATGAATCAATCTCTTTTGCAAATCTTCGAGCGAAACACCTTTGGTTTCGGGCATCATTTTCCAAACATAAATCAATTGGAAAACCATCATAGCACTAAAGAATGCGAAGATAGGGCCACCACCCAATTGGTCGGCAAAGAAAGGAAAGAAGTTGGCAATCAAGGCTGCGAATACCCAGTGTGTCAATGAACCAAACGCCATACCCGAAGCGCGAACCGAATTAGGGAAAATTTCGGAAATGAATACCCAAATCACAGAACCTTGACCGATGGCATGTGCGCCAATAAAAGCAAACACATAGTACGGAACATACGCATAAGATTCATTATAAAAAGCCATTGCAATCAATGCCAATGAAACAATATAGCCTATCGAACCAATATACATCAACACACGACGACCGTAGCGATCAATCAAATACCAACCAATAATAGTAAAAATCAGGTTGAATACCCCAATTCCTGAGGTCGATAACAAGGCACTTTCTTTTCCTAGTCCTGTCATTTCAAAAATGCGAGGTGCGTAATATATTACTGCATTGATGCCCGAAGCCTGATTGAAGAAAGAGAATAAAAATGCCAATAGGAGTGGGAAAAAGTATTTTTTTGAGAAAAGTTTATCTGTGCTGCTCGATGCCTCTTGTTTGGCCGATACCATGATTTCGTTGACTGCTCCTGTGACATTTTCTTCTGTAATTGCCAAAACTTCTCTTGCTTTTGCTTCGTCACCTTTGTAAAGCAATAGCCATCTTGGAGTCTCTGGCGTAAATAGCATCAAAACAGAGAATAGTAAGGATGGAAAAGCCACAACCCCCAACATCCAGCGCCATGCATCGGGGCCACCTTGCAATAGGTAGTTTGATACGTATGCGATTAGAATACCAAAAACAATGTTTGCTTGGAATGAAATCACCATACGACCACGGTATTTTGGTGGAGAAATTTCGGAAATATATACAGGCGCTACCACAGATGACGCTCCAATACTCAAACCTCCAATAAACCTGAAGACCATGAACATATTTACTCCTGAAGCAATGGCTGCACCAACCGACGATAAGAAAAACAAGATACCAATCCACAAGAGTGTGTTTTTTCGTCCATATTTGTCAGCAGGAATACCTCCAAAAGCGGCTCCTATGACGGTTCCGTACAAGGCAATGGCAACTGCCAAACCATGTGTCCAACTATCGAGATTCCATAACTTTTGAATTTCGAGCTCAGCACCTGAGATGACAGCCGTATCAAGTCCGAATAGGAAGCCTCCCAAACCCACTGTGATTGACCAAAGTATCAGTTTATTATTCATCGATTATTTTTTTAGAGATTGAAGTATCCTTAGTAGTAAAACATTTATCGGAATCATTATTAAACCCTATCTTCTTTTCTGCCCAAAGCTCAATGCCAATTCCTGATAGCTGTTTTGGTATTTATCAAAGAATGAATGCAAAAATAGAAAGGCGTTTGTTTAATTAATTATTTGTTTTATTCTATTTTTAGTAAGAATGTTTTGAATATATTGTACTATTTTTGTAACAAATCGGAACAATTTGGAACAGTCTGAAATAGATGAACATAGAGAAAAACGTTTGCGAAAAATTATACGCAGAAGTAAAAACTAAACTTCAACAAGAACTTACTAAAAGAGGGAAAACGTTTCGGGGCTCTGAAACACATATCTGGAAAATGACCGAACCCAAACTTGAAAAAACCTATTTCCAATTAGTTCTGGAAGAAAATACAGGATTGAGTTTTTCGGCAACTTTTAACAATATGTACCTCTGGCGAAAAATGAATGAGGTTCAAACCAAAAAGGTAGTCAACTTTCAAGAGGATTATCTGGTAATGTTCCTGAAGTTTTTGGGATATGAAACACCGCAGGACTATTTAGACCAGTTTTCGATGAATCTGCTTGACTTTTTTGGAATTAAAAAGGAAAGTAAAATTTGGATGATTCAAGCCATATTTGATGCCAAAGACCAACAAAATCCAAGCGGTTTGTTTGAAGGAAAATCACCAAGAAGCGATGAACAAACCGTGGATTCGAGAGATACCGAATGCTTGCTTGAAATTATAGACCTTTTTCATGAAAGTAATTATATTTTGCCCAAAAGGTATTATGACCAAGACTTAGTAAAATTAGAGCATGGTCAATATTTTTTGAAAGAAGCCGACGCCGCATGGGACAAAGTAGATTGTATTTTTGCTATTGGTTTTTACTCCAATTACTTTGTGAAATGGGCACTGCAGCAAGAATTAGGGGCTTTTATCGAATTTGATGAAGATAAAACTCGATTTAGAATTAGATATTATAATCAGCTTTTGGAACAACTACTCTGGAGTGATTACTACGAAAGTAACGCTTCTTTTGATGTTGGTTTTTTGGTCAAAGTTCCCGTTCAGATAGCTAACAATCGCACGATTTCGGCCTATTTTATTTCGGGTATCGAAAATAAATCTACTCGCTCAATGACGAGTTACCTTTGCCAAAATTGGAAGGCTATCGCCGACAAGTATGACCTTGAACAGAACCTGCCAATTGGCAATTCTCCCTTTGTGATGGTATTTAAAGTAAATAAATCCAATTTGAGAGAATTGTATTGTCAACAGGTAGTGAGAATTGGCGCTAAGCTATAAACTTTGGGCTGTCGGCCATGGGCATAAGGTAAAAACATTGTTTTTCCTTTCTATCAAGACCGAATCTGTCTTTAAGATTTTTTGTAGATCTATTTTTATCTGCTTTAATTGATTGGTTTTACTCTTACAATAAATACTTACCTGGCCCGAGATTTGTTGGGGTGTATATCCAATTTTCAAATCCAAATGATAATAACCTACATCAATTTGTTCGTCGGGACTGGCATTGTTTGCCATTAGTCGTGCTTGCTTGAGAGTTCTATTCCAAGTTTGAATTTTAGCAAAAGAACAATCATGCTTTTGTCCAAACGCATTTGAAAATGAGCTCAGAACCAAGCCCAAAATCAATTAAAGCAATGTCAACTTCATGGGTTTTTTAAGGTAAAGTGCCACAAATTTATCCATATCAAGATTGAACACTAGGCATAGACCTTGGATTATTTTTCGTACAATACACTGATTGCTTGAGCTGTTTTGACAAAGTTTTCGTAATTGTATGCCTCTAAATCATTCGTGGTCGTAGCGTTGCTATATAGGGTTTTGAGGTTTGTGCCGCTGCAATTAAATATATACTCATTGTAGGTTGTTATACTTGGACTTACCACGCCAATATAGTATGTACCCTTGTATAAGTAGGATACCACCTGTATTGGAGACTTCAATTGGGGTAGCAAGGCATTCAACCATGGTAATTCTTTGACCGCATCTTCCTTAAAGCAGGTGTTTTCAGGCAAGGCCGTTGTTTCTTCACCCGTACAAGAACTCATTGTAACCAGAAGGGAGAGACCCATTAAGCGTAGGTAATTTTTCATTGAATAGAATGATGTTTTCATTAAAAAAAACAAAGATAGGCATTTTGCAGGTAAGAAAAATTACCAAAAAATGACCAAATGAATTTTGAAATGAGTTTTAAGTAAATGAACAAACTTGGATTTTTAGGCAACAAGCAACAGGCACAAGGCAAATAGTGTTAAAATGATTTTAAACAACCACAGACATACATTTTTCCCAAAGCCCAAAGCATAATCTTGAACTTTATTTTGCCCACTAACGTAAAACTGAGTCAATAATAAAAATCATCTAATTACTGGACAAAACAAGAAAGTGAGATTGAGGTATATAGCCTTTTTCACTGATTTTTTAAAACAGTTTTAAACTGTTAGAAAATTAGTCCAAGACTAAGTCTTGAACTAAAGAACTTACTTTTGTCCAGTAATCAGAACTCATCTACTAATAAGTACCAACTTCTTACTACTTAGATACCTAGATTGTTCTAGCAATCTTAGGTACATTAAGAAATGAGAAGTTAAAATCGTATGGTTTGATTTAAGGGTACGTAAAAGGTTTTCTCAATAATTTCCTTTCAAAAGAACTTCTATGGTACGAACCTCTGCCATAAACTGGTTATAGCCTATGTTGAGTTTGCTAATACTGTCGCCATTACAGTTATAAATATACGAGGCTGGTGATGATACAGAAGGATTGAGCAAACCTATAAAGTACTGATTTTTGTACACATATAGAATTACCTCCAATGAACCACTTTTAGGCTTTTGAAAGTCTGTAACCACATTTTTGAGCCATGGTAGTTCGGCAATTGCATCTTTTTGAAAGCACGGATTGGTGGGTAAGGCGTTGGAGGTGTCTTCGGTACAAGCATTCATTGAAAAAATGAGGAGTAAACTTGCTAAGCGTAGGTAGTTTTTCATAGTGTAAATTTTAAGTTTAAATTGATGTGAATATACATTAAATTATAAATAATTGAAAATTAAAGGGTTGGTTTTGTTGGTGTTGGCTCCTGAGCTCTAGGTATTTGC
>NZ_JBMLSD010000018.1:0-10818 GCF_049240685.1 Flectobacillus sp. | reverse complement strand
TGATTGCGTATTAAGCCATTCATTTTTAGTACAATATCAAAAAAGCTGTCGAAAAGTAATTTTCGACAGCTTTTTTGATATTGTAATTTTTAGACGAAATAGATTGTATCTCTACCAACAGTTTGTTGAAATAAACAATCACTCATTCGCTAAATCACTAAATCATTCCATTACTTTCGGAACTCTAAAATACTCACCATCTTGTTTTGGTGCGTTTTTCAAACCTTGTTCACGAGAGATATTTGGAATTACTTTATCTTCACGCAAAGCATTTACCTCAAGGCTCATGTGCGTCAAAGGTTTTACGTCTGCCGTGTCAATCTCATTGAGTTCTTCCATCCATGTCAATACCGAATTGAGCGAACCCATCATTTCATCTTCAGCAGATGCGGGCATTTCGAGTCTTGCCAAATGAGCAATTTTTTGTAAAGCTTCTTTGTCGATTTTCATCAGAAAATAATTTAGTTAACAGAATCTCATTTCTCTAAATCATCACGACCTCTCAACTTTTTATCATCCATGTGTTTATTCAAAAACTCATTGATTTTATTGATGTCAACAGTTCGATTGATTTCTCCGAAAGAGTTGATTGTTATATCGAATCCAGCAAGTTCGTCATGAACTTTCGGGAGTTCATTTTTTGTATTGTCTTTTTTCTTTGCCATAACGTAGTTTAGAAATTTTGAGGTGAGAAAATAATTACTCAAATACTTCTCAAAGGTCTAAATTAATCACTTAATCATTGATTTACTAATTTATCTTTGATAGAAAAGTTAGTGAAAATTTCAGGTGAAAAAACATTACTTAAGTAATCGTGCAGAATAAGATTTAAGTTATGTGCTTAAGTACTGGGCAACAGGCACAAGGCAAAGAGTGATAAAATGTTTTTAATAAACACAGACACACTTTTTTCCAAAGCCCACCGCCGAAAGCCCTTACCAGAAAGCCTTAAGCACACTCTTATTTTTTATTTTGCGTACTAACTTACCTCCAAATTCAAAAATACTAAGCTTCGTATCAATTCAAGCTTTGTTGAGTAGCAAATTACAAGGTAGTTAATGCGGTATCAAGACGTTGAATAACGGCATCTTTACCGATAATCTCCATCAAAAGCATTAGGTCAGGACCTGCACCTGCGCCTGTAACAGCCACACGAAGCGCCTGCATCACTTTACCCATTTTGATACCTAGTTTTTCTAACTCTGCCGATAAAGTATGCTTGATTTCGTCGGCTACGAAGTTTTCTAAAGCTGGCAATGCCTCTTTAAAAGCAGTGATAGCCTTTTTAGCATCGTCATTCCATTTTGAAGCAATAACCGCTTGGTCATAGCTTGTAGGTGCTATAAAAAGCGCATTAGCTTCAGAAACAATTTGCTGAGGGAATGTTACACGCTCTTTAAACAAATGAACGATTTTTACAGCTTTATCGCTTTCAAATTCTGTCAAGTATTGAGCAGCTAAAGCCTCGTCCGTTTGTTGACGCAAATATTGCTCGTTATACCATTTGGCTTTATTGATGTCAAATTTAGCACCCGATTTATTGATACGCTCCAAAGAGAAAGCTTGAGTCAATTCTTCCAGACTGAAAATTTCTTGTTCGGTACCCGGGTTCCAGCCCAAGAAGGCCAAGAAGTTGATTAGCGCTTCTTTCAAATAACCTTCTTCTCTAAAACCAATTGATTTTATTCCTTCTGGATTCGTCCATTCCAATGGGAATATTGGGAAACCGCCCATTTCTGCATCACGTTTTGATAATTTGCCATTACCTTCGGGCTTTAACAATAACGGAAGGTGAGCAAATTGAGGCATGGTGTTTTCCCAACCAAAAGCACGATACAACATCACGTGCAATGGTGCTGAAGGTAACCATTCTTCCCCACGAATTACATGAGAGATATTCATCAAATGGTCGTCTACTACGTTGGCCAAGTGGTAGGTTGGCAAACCGTCAGACTTCATCAAAACTTTATCGTCGATGGTCGAAGAGTGAACGTGTACCCAATCACGGATTAAATCCTTGAAGCGGATTTCTTCTTTGGCAGGTACTTTCAAACGAATAACATAAGGTTCGCCAGCCTCGATTTTTGCTTTTACCTCTTCTTCCGATAAAGTCAAAGAGTTTTTTAGGCGAGTACGAGTTACGGCATTGTATTGAAAAGCCGAACCTTGGCTTTCGAAGGTAGCACGCATCGCATCTAATTCTTCTGAAGTATCAAACGCATAGTACGCTTTGCCAGCATCCAACAAGATTTGGGCATGTTCTTGATAAATAGCCGAACGCTCAGATTGGCGATATGGCTCGTGTGGCCCGCCTACACCAACGCCTTCATCAATCTTGATTCCTAACCATTGCAAGGAATCAATGATGTATTGCTCAGCGCCAGCAACAAAGCGGTTTTGATCTGTATCTTCAATACGGAGCAACATTTTGCCCCCTAATTTTTTAGCTAATAAATAATTATACAGTGCTGTTCTTACTCCACCAATATGCAAAGGCCCCGTAGGACTAGGAGCAAATCGAACTCTTACTTCTTGACTCATTATCTCTTGGTTTTATTCAGACTGCAAAGATAATTGAGATTTATGTGATTATTGTACGGAAAAAGAAAAATAGCAGAGAAAGAGAGGAATCCAGAAAAATCTATCAACTAGCAGGACTGTTTCGGATTTGTGATTTTGGATAGGGGTGATTATTATTCAAACTAAACAATGACACAACCTATCCAAAATGAAATATTTAATATCGGTGCTTTCACAATTTTCGATTACTCCCGTTACATGTGGATGGATCGAGCTATGAAAGCCGAAAGCTGATATCCGAATGCCAACTAGGCTACAGCAATACAAGAAATCTCAACATTTACATCTTTCGGCAAACGAGCTACTTCAACTGTTTCACGAGCAGGAGGATTAACCGTAAAATAGCTACCATATACTTCGTTAATCAAAGCAAAATTGTTCATGTCTTTGACAAAAATTGAGCATTTCACTACGTTTTCAAAAGTCATACCTGCTGCTTCAAGAATTGCCTTGAGGTTTTCCATCACTTGTTTGGTCTCTTCTTGGATGCTTGCACCTGCCTCTACCAATGCCAAGGCGATTTGACCAGATACATATAACGTACCGTTTGATAGAACTGCTTGTGAATAAGGACCGATTGCCGCTGGCGCTTTTTCTGTGAAAATTATTTGCTTACTCATGGATAGTTTAATACGTTTGTTAACGGAAAAAATGATTTTGCTCGCAAGATACAAAGTTTGATTCTTTATCAGGAAGGAAATTCTGATTATGTTCAATTGCCTTTCTTTTGTCATTGGTTTCTATTTGTTTTAGGGAACAGGCAACAGGCACAAGGCAAAGGGTAATAACCACAGCCATGCTTTTTACAAAGCCCACTGCCGAAAGCTGACACCTGAAAGCCTAAAACACAAAAGTTAAATCTTATTCTGCACGATTACTTAACTTAAAATCATTGGTCTTTTATCTAAACTATCTCCCATTATGTTACCAATCAATCATATTCATCATATTGCCATTATTTGTAGTAATTACGAGGTTTCGAAAAAATTTTATACCGAAATCATGGGTTTTGAGATTCTACAAGAGGTTTATCGTGAACACAGAGATTCGTATAAATTAGACTTGAAAGTGAATGGGTTATATCAAATAGAACTTTTCTCTTTTCCTAATCCTCCAGCACGACCGTCACGCCCCGAAGCAGCAGGTCTGCGTCATATTGCTTTCGAAACTGACGATGTGAAACTTGTACATCAATTAATTACCCAAAAAGGGGTCGAATGCGAGCCTGTTCGTATCGACGAAACTACTGGCAAAGAGTTTTTCTTTTTTGCTGACCCTGATGGATTACCCATAGAGTTTTATGAAAAATAAAGGTGTTCAATATATGCTAATGTCCTCTTTATGTTTTGCCATAATGAGCGCCATAGCAAAAGTATTGGGCAAAGTATTCCCTTCGGTCGAACTAGTGTTTTTCCGAAATATTGTAGGATTAATTTTTATTATTTCCTCCATCATCAAACGACCTTTACAACAAGTAGGAGGGCGGTTTGGTCTTTTGACTTTACGAGGTATTATGGGGACGATTTCTCTGTACACCTTGTTTTATTGCATTACCCATATTGGTCTGGCGCAAACGAGCACTTACGGACAAGCATTTCCGATATTCCTTGCTATTTTTTCTTATTTCTTAACCAACGACGAACGTCTCAATCGAAAGCAATGGGGGGCCGTTGGACTAGGATTTGTCGGAATTTTACTGATATTCAAACCCGATGTACGAATTCCCATTCAGCATCATTTGGCAGGATTAAATTATGCAATTTTTACAGCATTATCTTTCCTATCAATCCGTGAACTCAAACGATCTTATGATACTCGCTCGGTGGTCATGTCATTTATGCTTACAGGTGTTGTGGCGAGTGTGATATCTATGATTCTGGGCGAATGGATTACTGACCATCGTTGGGATTTTATGATAGGAAAATTTGTAATGCCACAAGGTATGCAATGGTTCTGGGTGTTGCTTATGGGGCTTTTAGCAATGGGCGTACAAATTTTTAATACCTTGGCTTTAGGCGCTGAAAAAGCAGGAATTGTAGGAGTCGTAAGTTACAGTAGCATCGTTTTCGCTATGATTCTTGGTACAATTTTGGGTGATAAATTACCAGATACCATTACCATTCTGGGCATAATTTGCATTATTGTCTCTGGTATTTATATTTCCATCAAAAAGGATTCAAAATAAAAAAATATACCCATGAAAAAAGTCTTAATTGGATTAGTAGTAGTAATGACAAGTTTGGCAAGTTGTAAAAAGTCCGGCAATGCCTTCGAAACTGCAACGAGCGATACATTAACGTATGAAATAAAAAGGTTTGAAAAAAAGAGTGATAACTGTGTAAAAGAAGATTCAATATGTGCAACGGTTCGTTTTGAATATCCCTATTTTAAGATTGAAAGCTTAGACCAACAAATTCAAAAGGATTTAATTGCAATTTTTCAAGATAGTTCAGATACAACGATGGTTCCTGCTAAAAAAGTAGAAGACTTAGCTGAGCCTTTCATCAAAGAATATGCACAAACGCTTACCGAAGGAAAAAATTACGCCGAAGATGCCAATGAGAAAAACCCTGGAGGCTTTTTTGTAATGCCTTGGATAGAGGAGGCAAGTATGCAAGTAGACCGTCAAACGGTTAAGTATTTGATGCTCAAGGCGAATACCAACTGGTTTAAAGGCGGTGCGCACCCTATCAGTATGGAATATTATTTTGTGTATAATAAAGAAACATGGAAAAGAGTGAAGCTGGAAGACTTGTTTGAAAAGGGATTTGACCAAAAATTACTAGCAATAGCAGAGAAACAGTTTCGAATCAATGAAAAACTAAAGCCTAACGAGCCACTGGATGACCTACACGGCTATTTTTTCGAAAATGCTAAATTTATTCTAAATGATAATTTTACATTAACCCCAACAGGGATTAAATTTCTATATAATGTGTACGAAATAAAGGCGTATGCATTTGGTGTGACCGAGCTCGAAATTCCTTTTGAGGATTTGAAAGATATTTTGAAGAAATAAACAAAAAAGAGGCAAAATCAAATGAAATTGCCTCTTGATAATTTAAGATTTAAGTGAATTTTGTGTAAAAATTAACTATTAATTTGCATAGGGTAAGGTAAACGTGTACATCTGTAACCCATAATTTTTATGATTTAATTGTGACTAGTGTAGAATATTTGTGATAAGCTATAAATCAAATGTTTCTGTTTGATTTTTGTGTAGTATTATGTAACAAATGTAAGCTTTTAGTAGTGGAAGGTCTTGACCGTTTACTCAATCATCGACCGTTTACGCATTTTTTTAACAAGAATCAAGACAATTATTTTATGATTACATGGCAAGATTTTGAAAAGGTAGATATCCGAGTAGGTACTATTGTTGAGGTATTGGATTTTCCGAAGGCCAAAAAGCCTGCCTATCAGCTAAAAGTAGATTTGGGCGAAGAAATAGGTATAAAAAAGTCTTCTGCTCAAATTACGAAGCTCTATACCAAGGAGGAGCTTATCGGCAAACAGGTGATTTGTGTGGTCAATTTCCCTCCTCGACAAATTGCGAATTTTGTTTCGGAAGTCCTCGTCACAGGATTTGAGCAAAGCGAAGGTGAGGTTGTGCTTACTACAGTTGAAAGAAAAGTACCCAATGGAGCGAGGTTATTTTAGATAACTTTTTATAATTTAAAGGGTTAACAAATATTAACGTTTGAAACTTTTTTTCGAATCGAGAAGTTTAGTAAATTGCAGCATTATTTATAGTCTCGTTCTTTTTAGCCTTGATAACCTTCTCAAAATGAAAATATCTATTTACAATAAATATTTACTTCTCACAATGC
The DNA here is from genome assembly GCF_049240685.1 of Flectobacillus sp. Taxonomy (NCBI): domain Bacteria; kingdom Pseudomonadati; phylum Bacteroidota; class Cytophagia; order Cytophagales; family Flectobacillaceae; genus Flectobacillus; species Flectobacillus sp. The sequence goes on along the minus strand of NZ_JBMLSD010000018.1, from coordinate 4,408 downwards.
TACTAGCCGTTTGGGTAAGTGGCAGTGGCTTTGGTTTGGTCGAGCCTACTACAGTTCTTGAAAACCGTAGGCATCAAACGGAAATGAAGGCAGATTCGAGTCGTAACTTAGAAAAGTTGAAGTTGGGCACGGATGATGGCAAAACTAAGAAGAATAGTAATAACACTCAGGATTCTGACGCTGAAGAAACTGATAAAAAAGTTACCGACTCACTTATTCAATGGATAGCAAATAGCTTGCGAATCGTATTTATTGATTTTATCAACGCATTATTTCACTTAAAATAATTCATGAAGCTTTTCTTCTCACGCATATTTTGCCTGTTTTTGGCTCTGCAAGTGCTACTTTCTAGCGCTGGCTTTGCTATGAATGAGCACTATTGCAAAATCAGAGGAGAAAAAGTTTGGTCCTTCAAGAAAGTACGTTCTTGTTGCACAAGCAAACCCAAGTCTCAAGAACCTTCTAAAACAGCTTCTATAAAAAAAGATAAATGCTGTGCGGATAAGGTATTTCATGCAAAAGTCAGTACTGAGTCTGGTCAATTCTCACCATCTCTCGATTCTGTAGATTTTGCTTCTTTGGTTTGGCAATGCCAGCTACCTTCGATGTGGGTTTTCCGCAATGAGATTTTACCATTCGAAACATCCTCTGTTTTATATTATCACTCCCCAGCGCCGCCACTCAGCGGGCGCGATATCCTTGTAAATATTCAGTCTTTCTTAATTTGAGAAATACCTTTGACTTTGTGTCTTAGGACTTTAGGTTGTATTGGTATATACAGCCTCTATTTTATTTTCTCCATTAATTAAGATATTATGAAAACTGTAGATAATGGGCTAGTTGCTAGACTTTTACTAGTAGTCCTTTTGTTATTTATTCCTCTTTTTTCTTTTCAAATTTTAGCTCAAACCCAGATTAAAGGTGCTGTATATGAGCAAAAAAATAACGCTACACTTGAGCCCTTGATAGGCGCCTCTGTTCGTTGGGCCAATGCAAAATCGGGTGTTTTGACCGACGCCGAAGGGAACTTTTCTATTGCTAAACAACCAGAAAATCACCAGTTGATTATCAGCTTTGTCGGTTATAAAACTGATACGTTAATGGTACACACCAATGGATTTGTGAAAGTTATCTTGCAAGTGGCTGGACAGTTGGGCGAAATTACCGTTACTTCTTCTCCAACCAATATTGATCGTTTGAATCCTATTCAAACCGAATTTATCAATACCAAAACTTTAGCCAAGGCAGCCTGTTGTAATTTATCCGAAAGCTTTGAGACAAACGCTTCTGTATCTGTTAGTTATGCTGATGCCATTACTGGATCAAAGCAGATTCAGATGTTAGGACTTTCGGGCAATTATGTGCAAACCAATGTTGAAAATATTCCGAATGTGCGTGGGTTGGCCACTACTTTTGGTTTGAACTATATCCCAGGCACGTGGATTTCTTCGATTGATGTTTCGAAAGGGGCAAGTTCGGTTGTAAATGGCTATGAATCAATGACTGGAGGTTTGAATGTAGAGCTCCAAAAACCTGATGATTCTGATAAATTGTATGTAAATACGTATGTCAATTCTTTTGGTCGTGGCGAGTTGAATATCAATACCACTCGTAAATTGAATGATAAATGGTCGGTAGGTTTGTTGACTCATGGTTCGGGTCAAAGTATTTCGATAGATCAAAACAATGATACGTTTAGAGATATGCCGTTATTCGGTTTGGCTACGGCGCTCAATCGCTGGAAATATCAATCTGAGCGTATGATGGCACAATTTGGCATAAAAGGTTTGTATGAAAATAGAACAGGCGGTCAAAATGCGGCTGATTTTGTGAATAAACCTTATTACGAGTTTGGTAATAAAACCAAAAGGGTAGAGGCATTTGCAAAGATTGCGGCACTTTTTCCCGAAAAACCTTACAAAGGATTGGGCTTTATTATGAATGCCTCCGTACATGATGCCAATGCGTATTTTGGACTGACATCTCGGAGTTATACAGGATTGCAGAAGACTTTTTACAGTAATTTGATTTATCAAAATATCATCAACAATACCAATCATACCTACAAAATAGGGGCAAGTTTTATTGCAGACTCCTATCGTGAAAGCTATTTAGATTCTGCTTTTCACCGCAATGAAATAGTGCCAGGTGTGTTTGGTGAGTATACTTATGTGATTCCTGAAAAATTTACCTTGGTATTGGGTGGACGTATAGATTTTCATAATCTTTATGGCAATCGTTTTACTCCAAGAATTCATGCCAAATATGATTTGTCGAGCAATACACACTTGCGCGCAAGCGCAGGCAAAGGCTGGAGAATGCCCAATGCTATAGCCGAAAACTTTGCGATGCTGGTTAACGCCAGACAATTATTGGTACTGGATCAAATTCGCCCTGAAGAATCCTGGAATTATGGTGCAAGTATTAGTCATGACTTCAAAATAGGTACACGTAATGCCAATTTGACCTTAGACTATTATCGTACCGATTTTAATAATCAGTTGATTGTAGATATGGAATCGGCGTATTTTATCAAGTTTTATAACCAAAGAGGCAAAAGCTTTTCCAATAGTTTTCAGGCAGAGCTGAATTATTCTCCCATCAAGCGCATGGATGTAAAATTGGCCTATCGTTTATTTGACGTAAAAAGTGATATTATTACTAGTTCAGGAGAATTGGCCTTGTTGCCAAAAATGTTTGTGAACCGTGATAGAATCCTCCTAAACGTAGGATATGCCACTAAATTTGATAAATGGAAGTTTGACTTTACTTGGCAATGGAACGGCAAACGTCGCATTCCAGATGCAAGCCACGAATTTGTTTTGACTAATGGGGCACAACCCGTAGAAGCTCCAGCTTTTTCAAATATTAATGCCCAAGTTACCCGAGGCTTTTACCGTTGGGAGCTGTATGTTGGTGGAGAAAACCTCACAGGATTTCGACAAAAGAATCCAATTATGGGGGCTAATAATCCATTCGATAGACATTTTGATGCTTCTATGGTGTGGGGGCCTATCACGGGCAGAATGGTGTATGTAGGGATGCGCTGGAAAATTCCTTCGAAGGTCTAGTTTAAAATTAAAATTATTCATAAACTCAATTTAAAAATCAAACTCATGAAAAAACTATTGGTATTCGCGTTGCTTGCCACAGGATTGGCATCATGCGGGCAAAAAGAAGCGGCAAAAGAAGAAACTAAAACCGAAGCTGTAGCAGCAGATTCGACTCAGCACGCCGAAGCCCATAGCGACAGTACAAAGGCCTACCGTTGTCCAATGAAGTGTGAAGGAGAAAAAACATACGCGCAGGCTGGAAAATGTCCTTCTTGTGGTATGGATTTAGCTGAGGTTAAATAAGTCAAAATGATAGGTTGAGAAGGTAGTATCGTTCTCAACTTATCCATTTTAATTGTTATTTTTAATTCTAAATATACATCAACATGAAAAAGCTAGCAATTATGTGGGTATTGATACTCACGACATTTTTATCATTTGCAGATAATCCATCTACTGTAAAAATCAAGACCTCGGCTATCTGTGAAATGTGCAAGGAACGTATCGAGAAACGCCTAGCGTTTACGAAGGGCGTAAAGGATGTGAATCTAAACTTGGATGATAAAGTAGTTTCGGTGACTTATAATCCTAAAAAAACCAATGTGGAGGCACTCAAAAAAGTAATAACCGAGACGGGTTACGATGCCGACGATGTACAAAAAAATGAGGAGGCTCATAGCAAACTTCCAAGCTGTTGCCAAAAAACAAGCAAGGGCATGAAACACTAAAGGGGTGTTTGGTGAAAGCTAAGCAATTTTGTTTAAACTTTTAGGTTGAAAGAAGGTTATTCAAGAAAAGCAAAGAATACAATAGCTTGCTTTTCGGTTGTATGAATATCTTTTTAAAAACTCCAGTAGAACAAAGTATCCAAGAAGTGTGGGAGGGTTTTGATGAAAAACTTTTTAAGGCTTTGGCACCACCTTTTCCCCCTTTTCGAGTGTTGCGATTTGACGGATGTGTAACTGGCGATAAAGTTGGCATTGAGTTAGATTTTATCTTTTTCAAACAAAACTGGGAATCGGATATTGTCGAACATCAAAAAACGGAGGAAGAGTACTTTTTTGTAGATAAGGGAACAAAGTTGCCATTTTTTTTAAGTAGTTGGCAACATAAGCATCGGATTGTTAGGGTGCATACTCAGACGTACATAATTGATGATATAAAATATAATACACCAAATATAATTTTGGATTTTTTGATTTATCCAGTTTTATATCTTCAATTTTTATACAGAAAACCAATTTATAAAAGATACTTCAAAACATAAATTTGTTACTCAAAATCCTAAAACAGAATCCACTCTATTTGCAAAGAGTGGATTTTTTGCTTTATTTCGTTAATTCAAAATCCACTAA
>NZ_JBMLSD010000017.1:0-40041 GCF_049240685.1 Flectobacillus sp. | reverse complement strand
TTATATTTAAGTTTTGTGTTTTAGGGACAAGGCAACAGGCACAAGGCAAAGAGTGCTAAAATATTTTTAACGACCACGGACATGCATTTTTGCCATAGCCCACCGCCGAAAGCCGATACCTGAAAGCTTAAAGCTAAAACATATCTATTGCTACTAAAAAACATTTTAACACTAGTTGCCTGTTGCCTAAACACATTGATTTTGCAGAATTACTTTAGATTCATCCATTTTGTAGAATGAAATATTAAGCAAATATTAACTAATTGTTATGCAAAAACTTTCTAAACAAAAGTTTATCAATATTAAACATTTGTTTATATATTTGTATCACAAACATCTTTTGAGGATGTCCAAACTTCAGTCCCATTTACATCAAAAATTAATAAAATGAGTTCTATAAAATTAGTTATATTCGACATGGCTGGTACAACCGTAAAAGACCAGCATGAAGTTGAGGCCTGCTTTGTAAAGGCCGCAAAACAAACAGGACTTTCTGTTAGCGACGAGCGTGTGTTGGCTTTACAGGGTTATGCCAAGAGGTATGTATTTGATTTATTATGGCGTGAGCAACTGTCGAATGAGGATGACATAGAGCTGAAAGTGGATGAATCGTATAGTGCTTTTTGTACAATCCTAGAAAAGCATTATCATGACAATCCCATATATCCGACTGATGGATGCCTTGAGCTTTTTAGTTTACTGAAATCAAAAAATATAAAAATAGCCTTGACCACAGGCTTTTATCGAGAAGTAGCAGATATTATCTTGGGGAAACTAGGTTGGCTAGAAGGACTTGATCATGAGTACATGGGCAATAATGACAGTATTATAAATCTTTCTGTCACGCCAGAAGTGGTACTTAAAGGAAGACCCGAGCCATATATGATTCAATATGCTATGAATAAGCTACAAATAAACAATCCAGAAGAAGTAATCAATATTGGAGACACTCCTTCAGATTTGATTTCGGGTATCAAAGCAAAAGTAAAATACTCGTTAGGGGTTACCAACGGAACCCATAATGAAGCGCAACTAAGTGAATACCAAAACCACGGGTTAATCTCGAATATTCTTGAACTAAAAAAATATCTAAACTAATCTTCGGCGTATATTTATTAGCGTTATGAAAAAATATGATTTAATCATAATAGGTGCGGGTAACTTAGGTACATTTCATGCTTATCATGCATTGAGGGCAGGAAAAAAAGTGCTGATGCTCGAAAAAGATTTTGAACCTGTAGAAGCAACAGTGAGAAATTTTGGGCAGGTGGTTCCGTCTGGACAAGCTTTAGATACATGGTTTGAGTATGGTCGTCAATCTCTTGAAATATATGCCGAGTTACAAGAAAAGACCGATATTTCGGCTAGGAAAAATGGATCATATTATCTGGCATCCGACGAAGATGAACTTGGCTTACTGGAAGAAGCTCATCTACTTTTTCAAGAAAGAGGCTACAGCTCAAGTTTATTAAATGCAACGACTTGCCTTGAAAAAAATCCGAGTATCAAAAAACAGTATTGTCGTGGAGCGTTATTTTTTCCACAAGAGTTTTCGGTCGAACCACGTCTTATGGTTCACAAGGTTCGTCAGTATCTCATCAACACTCTTGCTTTAGAATATTTGAATAATACGACAGTAGTTGATTGTTTGATCAAGAACAGTATTTGTCAGGTAGTTACGGCTAAAGGCGAGATATTTCATTCAGAAAAAGTGGCGATTTGTAATGGAAGAGATTTTAATGCATTGTATCCTGAAATATTTCAAAGTAGTGAGTTAGTCGTTTGTAAGCTCAACATGATGTCAACCGTGGCAATTCCAGAGGTAAAAATCATTGGAAACCTACTTTCAGGATTAAGTATTAGGCGATACGACAGTTTTAAATCGTGTCCATCTTACCTTACGATTTCTACACCAAATGAATTGAAAATATATCAAGATAAAGGCATTCATCTACTTTTCAAGCAAGCACCAGATGGCCGTATTATCATAGGAGATTCTCACGAATACGCACCAGTACGCGAGGCTGCTACACTAGACTTTAGCATCGATATGTCGGTAAATGAGTTGATTTTGGAAGAAGCAAAAAGAATAGTTCACTTGCCAACATGGCAAATCGAGCACTATTGGGCTGGTTATTATTCACAAACGTCCCATGGTGGAATTTTTGAATATGATATAGAAGAAAAAATATACATTTCGACAGGTATAGGCGGTAAGGGAATGACCACCTCGCCAGGATATGCCAAGCAAAGAATACATGATATTTTATCATAGTTTTGGTTTTTAAATGGATAATAATTTCTAATGCCGAACATTTCGAAAGTTAGATTCTGATCTCCTATCCTTAGTTTTTACAGGTAATCTGGTAAGTAAGGATAAAAATTGTTTCGATGGTATAGTACTGCACCTATTATGCTGAAAACAAACACACAAGTTATCTTGATAATCATACACTACTGCTAAAAGTAAATATATGAAAGACTAAAGCGCTTTTAGTAATCAGAATTACCTACTATTCCTTGAACTATAAATAAAAATAACTATGCATTTAGGCAAAATATTAGTTTTTAATGGTGCAAACGTAGAAATGCAAATCGAAGAAAGAGTTCTTCCTGAAATTGCGCCTGATGAAATTTTGGTCAAGAATCTTTATACTACACTTTGTGGAAGCGATATACATACTTATTGTGGATTGAGACATGAGAAGACGCCAACCGTTTTGGGTCACGAAATAGTAGGAGAAATTGTCAAGTTTGGGGATCTACACTCTCAAAATGATTTTCGTGGAGAGCCTCTAATGGTGGGAGATATCATCACTTGGAGTATTTTTTCATCCGACCCCAATACCGTAGAAGCAGAGAAAGGTATGCCCCAAAAGTCTTCTAACCTATTCAAATACGGACATGCACAAGTAACAGAACACGAGGCCTTTCATGGCGGCTTAGCAGAATATTGTATATTAAGAAAGAATACCACTGTTTTGAAAGTTCCACAAAACATACCTATCGATATTGCCGCTACGCTCAACTGTTCGGTCGCTACTGTAGCAGGAGCTTTGAGATTATCGACTGGCATCAAAGGAAAAAGGGTTCTTATTACGGGGCTTGGACTCTTGGGTATGGTATGTGTGGCTATGTGTAAAGATGCAGGAGCTACCGAAATCATTACCGCAGACATTAATCCTGTAAGGCTTCAGCAAGCGTTGGAGTTTGGGGCTACCGAAGCGTTAGATTTTGAACAACTGATGCTTAGAAGTCAAACAACGCATCCTGTCGAAACTCCACTTTCATTCGATATAGCCTTCGATATGAGTGGCGCTGTAGATGCTATGGAAGCGGGATTGTCTTGCTTAGGGATTGGTGGCATAGCGGTCTGGATTGGAGCTGTTTTTAATACTCGAAACCTTCAACTAAACCCTGAAAGAATTGTAAGGAATCTACTTACAATCAAAGGATTACACAACTATAATCACGAGGATTTTTGTTACGGAGTAGATTTTATGAAACGAAATGTAAATCAGTTTCCTTTTTCAAAAATTATTGGTAGAGAATTTTCTTTATCACAAGCTAACTTAGCATTTGAGTATGCTATTGAACATAAACCTCTTAGAGTAGGAATACGACTAAATCACTGAAAAACGTATGTTTAAATCTTTTCGTCATCAACAATGGAAAATGCTCCTCTTGACCATGGTGTGCTATTTATTTTTTTACACAGGTCGTCATAACTTTGGTTGGGCTGCTCGAGGGTTGTCCGAACACTTTCATGTACCTTATTCGACTATAGGGTGGATAAGCTTTTCGATGTTGATAGGCTATGCCATAGGTCAATTTGCAAATGGAAATTTGGCAGACCAATATAGTGCAAAAATATTAATGCCTTTGGGTGCGTATCTTTCAATTATAACCAATATCGCGATTAGTTTTGTGGAGACTATCGAATGGGTGCTTGTACTATGGGCGCTCAATGGTTTTTTTCAATCGATGGCCTGGGCTCCGGGAGGAAAATTGATTGCTAATTGGTGGGATGCTTCCGAAAGAGGGAAAGCCTACAGTTTTTACACCATGGCGGCTGGACTTTCATCTGTGATTACTTATTTGATTTGTATTTATATCTTGCAAGAAACACAAAGCTGGAGGATGTTATTCCGATTGCCTGTATTAATACTTTTCGTCACAGCAACTATTTACTTTATTTTTGCAAAAAATCAACCTTCAGATTTAGGATACCCAAATTTCGAGGAAAATGCAGATACAGATGTCATTATAAAAGAAAATTGGAAAACCCGCTATCATAAAGTATTATCAAATCGGGATTTTATGTTGGTGGTTTTGGCATTTGCCTTTGAAAGTATGGCTCGTTATGGCTTTATCTTTTGGGTACCTGTGCACTATTTAGGAAAAGACTGGAAACAAAACACAAAATCCCTTTGGCTTACGTTCTTGTTACCGCTAGGAATGGCCGTAGGTGCTTTGGTTTTTGGTGCATTATCCGATAATTTCTTTAAACGCAATCGGGTAGCTTCGATACGTTTTGGTATGCTAATGAGTTCAGCAATTGCCTCGGCGATTTACTTTACCCCGATACATCATTTTCTGTTACAGGGTATCATCATGTTTTTAGCAGGATTGTTTGTGTATGGACCACAAAGCAATTTTTGGACATTATGTCCCGAAATGCTCGGTCACGAAAGAACAGGAACTGGCATTGGACTAATGAATATGTTCGGATACTTATTTGCAGCATTGGGTGAGCCTCTATTCGGAAAAATATTGGATACAACCGGAAACTCTGCTAATATCTTTTTGATGATTGTGCTAATTAGCTTGTTTTCTGCCCTAATAATCTCTTGGAAGTCACTTTTTAGAATACGATAATAATATTTTACATATTTGTGAATATGTGTACGTTTGGATTCTCCAAAGGCTCAAAATGAAAAAGAATGATGAATCAATCTCATGACCGATAAGTTTTGATTCATCATTCTTGAATATCTGCATGGACTTAATTCTTTTGGTCGAAAAAGTAGATCACAAATAATTGACAATTTTGACCTGACGTATTCACGGGTACATGTTCTAATCTTCCATCAAAAAAAATAGAGTCGCCTTCTTCAAGTACAAACTTTTGACCATTTACGCTATACTCCGTTTTGCCTGATAGTACAAAAACAAACTCATAGGCATCTGTTGTAACTTCTTCACGATAGGCATCTTTGCTCAAATCGAGCAGTGCAATGTCAATAGTACAAGCGGGCAAGCTCCTCATCAAAATTCTTTTGTAGTCAAATCCCTTGGCATCTTCTTTTTCAAACTTTTGGTAATCAGTTTTTCTATTGACCAAAATCGTAGGTTCCATAGGATTGAAGCCTTGGAAAAACTCACTTAACTCCATCTCCAAAGAATGAATTATAGAAAACATTACTGGTAAAGATGGAATAGTTCGCCCATTTTCAATTTGAGAAACCAAACCTTTACTAATCTCTGACTTATCTGCAAGCTCTTGCACAGTCATTCTTTTTTCAAGCCTTCTTTGTTTTATACGACGGCCAACTTCTAAAATAAAAAATCCTTCCATGCGACAATAATACCAAATATTTAATTACTAACACACTCTACAATATTAAACTTTAAAATCCTTGTAGTTTCATTCGTGCAAAACTCCAAAAGCAATCTTGCCATTTTGAGTTATTAAGTTAGCGCACACAATTAAATTTAATTTTTACGCCTACGGCTTTCAGTTTTGGGCATTTGGAAAAATATATCTAACCTTACTTAAATGCTATTTAACACTGTTTGACTTGTACCTGTTGTCTCATGTAAACAGGTAAAAATTTATCCTTATTCTGGTTAATGGAAGCATAAGATTATCTACAATTTATTGATGCTACGATTTAAAATTCAGGGTTTTATTCTACTGTTTGGAAAGCGCATCGGCAATATAATACCATTTAATTAAAAAAAATTATAATATTTAGTATTTGTAAACAAAAGTTTTGTATATTCACATCAAATACCTCATTATCAATCAAATATTATTACTAAAACAATCAATTAACTTACATTAATCATGTTTAAATCGCTATCATTAATTGTGGCTTTAATTGCTCTATGTAGTTTTCAAGGCATCAATGCACAAAAAAGAGTCGAACATGTTATACTTATCGGCGTAGACGGATTGGGAGCATATGCTTTCAAAAATGTTAAAACTCCTAACATTAGAAATTTGATGAAGCAAGGAAGCTGGACGATGCAGGCACGCTCGGTACTACCTTCGTCGAGTGCGCCCAACTGGGCTTCGATGGTTATGGGTGTAGGGCCAGAATTACACGGTTATACAACTTGGGGTAGTCAAAAACCAGATTTACCTAGTAGAGAACTAGACGAATACGGTATGTTCCCGAATATTTACGGAACTTTACGCAAGAATAAACCCAAATCTGAAATAGGGGTAGTTTATGAATGGGATGGCATTGGGTACTTATTCCCCAAAAAAGCAGTGAATTACGAGCAAAACTGTGAAGGTGACAGTATCACTTCTCTTACTACAGTTGATTATATCAAAAACAAAAAGCCTAATTTCTTATTTGTGCATTTCGGAGAAGTAGACCATGTAGGACATTCAATCGGTCATGCTACAATCGAATATTATCAATCAGTTGAAAAGTTAGACGAATATATCGGCGAGATAATCAACAGTATCAAAATGGCGGGAATAGCAGATAAAACCGTTATTATTTTTACAGCAGACCACGGCGGCATCAATAAAGGCCATGGAGGTATTACAATGGAAGAAATGCAGATTCCTTGGATTATTTCAGGGCCTAGCATCAAGAAAAATCATGAAATAAACACTAGTATCATGACATTTGATACAGCTGCTACAATTGCTAAACTACTGAAATTACCACAGCCACATAATTGGATAGGCAAACCCGTATATGATGCCTTTAGCAATGCAAATTAAGTTCCGTACAAAAATCCTATTTGGACAATCGTAGAAATTTTAGACAAGCGAACTATGCACATTAAAGGTAAAAAACAGAGTTTGTAGGATTATCTCCACAAAAACTTCATGTAAAGGTATCGACTTGGGTTTACCTAACTACTCCAACTATTTCTGATTGTTCTATCTCCCTACATTAAAAAAAAAATAAAAATCATTCTTTAAAATCTTGCATAGACAATTACGTATATATATTATCGTTTCATTAAAATTTCACTAAAACTACCTAAGTTTTGGTCAAATAAATGCTAATTCATTGGTATTAGGTGGTCGGCTGTGGACATTTTGAAACAGTATAATTTGTTTCTTGAGTAAATTATTGCTCAATGCCTATGGCTTGATACCCAGAGCTTTGCATCTTATTCCGAAAATGCAGTACACCCTAATATTTAATTCACATTAATAAAATATTAATAATAATTCACATAAAAACACAAAAAAATAACAATAAGTTTAGTATTAGTAAACAATATTTTACTAAATTTGCTTTCGAGATAATCTTAGCTAAGCCAGTATCTGTCAGAATCAATTATTACTCAATTTTCTAAAAAAGTGTCTATTAAATCAATCAAGAGTTTTCAAATCTAAACTTTCAACATAAATCTGAACTATGACTACGTTTACCAGATTTATTAGCCAGTGTCCAATTTCGGGGCGATGGTTAATGCTTTCGTATATAACAATTACGACGGTTTTATTGTGTGCGACTACGGGATTCTCCAAGGCTTTGAAAGAATCAGAAGTTCACTTTAATTCAAAAGATAGAAGTATTAAGGGGCAAGTCACGAACGAGCAAAATGAACCATTGGCAGGTGCCAGCATAAAAGTAGATGGTTTAATCATTGGCACTGTAAGTGATGAAAATGGAAAGTTTTCTTTAGTAGTTCCTGAAAAATCTCAATTAATAATTTCTCACGTGGGTTATCAATCTCAAAAAATTGCGATTGGCAATCAAACTTTTCTAAGTATCCAATTAATCTCTGAGAATAATTCACTAGGAGAAGTAGTAGTAGTAGGATTTGGTACTCAGAAGAAAATAAATATGACAGGAGCCGTAGATGCGGTAAGTTCCAAACAATTGGAGAGCCGCCCACTCAGCAATGTCACAGCGGGTTTACAAGGTCTTATTCCCAATCTAAATATCGCCAATCCCAGTGGTAGAGCAAGTGCCGCATCTACCTTCAATATACGAGGTATCACGAGCCTCAATGGAGGAGAACCGTTGGTATTGGTTGACAACGTTCCGTTTACAGCAGCAGAAGTATCAAGAATAAACCCAACTGATGTAGAAAGCGTCACCGTTTTGAAAGATGCCTCAGCGGCTGCAATCTATGGTGCGAGGGCAGCTTTTGGTGTAGTTCTCATCACTACGAAAACTCCACAAAGCAAAAAAGTAAATGTAAGTGTAAACTCAAACGTAGGATTTAGAACAATAGGAAAAATGCCAGATTTAGTAACAGACCCTTACTTGGTTATGGTTACAAAACATCAGGCGGCGGTTCCTTTGTATAATTTGTATCCAGATGCGCTAAGAGTTTATGCCAAAAAGCGTTCAGAGGATTTGAGCTTACCTGCAGCTATATTAAATCCAACCAATCAAGCCAATTGGGCATATTATGGCAACACAGATTGGATTAAAGAAGCCTACCAATCATCAGCGCCAACCTATAATACTAATTTCTCGATTTCAAAGAAAACAGAAGGTATAGGCTATTATTTTTCAGGAGATTATTATCAGCAAGATGGTTTATTGAAATACGGAAACGATGTTTATAAAAGATACAATCTTCGTGGCAAAGTAGACATGAATCTCACCAGATGGTTGAGTTTTAGTAACAACACACAAATTACTATAACAAACTATGACTCTCCTGTATTTATCGATGGCAACTTCTTCTGGAATGTAAATCGAACAAACTCTTTGGATATTCCCAAAAATCCTGATGGTTCTTGGACAAATGCTGGTGCTGGGCTATTAGGTCGCCTACAAGACGGTGGTCGCTCAAATTCATCTTTGTCCGAAATTCAGAGTAGTTTTGGCATAAAAGCCAATGTCATTAAGGACATCCTTGATATCAAAGGTGAAGCTACCTACAGAAGAGGCGCAAGTTTAACACGTGCATTTGATATTCCAATTCCTTACAAAACTGGGCCAAACAGCCCAGTTGCCAATGCTGGCTCTACTACTAGTTGGGCACAAAACATCAATGGGAATACAGAATATACAGTACTTAATTTTTATGCAGATTTTCACAAAAATTGGGGAAAACATTCAGTCAATACCTTGATGGGCTTCAACCAAGAATATCGCAAGAGTAGCTCGGCGAGTATGTCACGCAACAACATTATTTCTACCTCGCTGCCCTCTGTCGGATTGAGTACTGGCACCATGACTACCTCCGAATCTATAAGTGATTGGGCCGTAAGAGGCCTATTCTACAGATTGGGTTACGATTTTAAGAATAGATATTTATTAGAACTGAATGGCAGATACGATGGTACATCACGCTTTCCTGAAGGTAAAAGATGGGGATTCTTTCCTTCAGTTTCTGCGGGATGGGTGGTTTCAGACGAAGCGTTTATTCGTAATATCAATTCAAACAATTTTATCAGCTTGTTGAAACTAAGAGGTTCTTATGGAATATTAGGCAACCAAGCTTCGGTGGGCGAGTATGACTATATTCCAAGTATGGCTTCGTCTCAAGTTTCACAAATACTGGGCACATCTCGTCCTATGGCTGTGAATGCCCCAGGAGCAGTTTCTGGAAATTTTTCATGGGAAAATATTGCAACGGTCAACTTTGGTGTAGATTTAGCCTTTATGAGCAATCGTCTACAAGTAAATTTTGATAAGTTTACTCGTTATACCAACGACATGCTTATTCCGGGAAAAGCCCTACCAGCGGTTTTTGGCACTAATGTACCCAGAGAAAATGCTGGTGATTTGAAAACAACAGGTTGGGAGTTCAGACTTGGTTGGAGAGACCAGTTCAATTTAGGAAAATCGCCATTTCAATATAATTTAGCTTTTAATTTGGCCGATAGTCGTAGTTATATTACTCGCTTTGATAACCCCAATAAGTTGTTAAACCAATATTATGAAGGACAAGAAATAGGTGAAATTTGGGGAGCCGATATCATTGGCTACTTCCAAAATCAGGACCAACTCAAAAATAGCCCTGACCAAAAAGCAATGGGAGCAGCCGAGCAATCTTACCAATTCTTTGTTGGTGACCCGATTTTTGCAGATAGAAATAAAGATGGTATCGTAAACAAAGGTCAAAGAACCGTAGACGACCCAGGCGATTTGTATAAAATTGGTAATAGTCGCCCTCGCTATACATTTGGAATGGACATGAGTGCCGCATGGAAAGGTTTTGACCTACGAGTATTTTTACAAGGAGTTGGTAAGCGAGACTGGTATCCAGATGCTTCTAACGTGTATTTTTGGGGAGTATTTGCCCAACCTTGGACAAACGTAACAGTACAAAACTTAGACCATTGGACTCCTGAAAATCCAAATGCTTATTTTCCTGCTATTCGTGCATATACCGCCGAGAACTCTGGTGAACAGTTGTCATTACCCAATACCAAATATTTGCAAAATGCCGCGTATATGAGAGTCAAAAATATTACTCTTGGCTACACCCTACCTTCTTCTTTGTTGAAAAAGGCAAAGGTTGATAAAGTGAGGCTGTTTGTAAGCACAGAAAATATTTTTGAAATAACCTATACCAAAGTAAAATTAGACCCTGAAACTTTAGGCAGTGGTAGCACGGCTAATGCGGTATATCCTTTCCAGCGTACTTATGCATTTGGATTAAATCTAAACTTCTAATTTTAGCGCTTTTGATAATGAAAAATCTTAAAATTTCACTACTCTTTTTATTGTCTTTATGCGTAGCATGTAAAGACGATTTTCTCGACCGCAAACCGCAAACTGCTATTACTGAAGATACTTTTTTTGCAAATGTTGCTGATTTGGAAACCTATACCAACGGTTTTTATGGATCGATTGGCGCACGTTGGGACGATATTTACTCAGATAATCTTTCTGTTTATACAGGAGGTAGCGATACCGAAAATTTGATTAGAGGATCGCTTACACCTGCTACGGTAGGAGGCTGGAATTCTTGGGGTACCATACGTCGAGTTAATTTTTTTCTTACCCGTGCTGGAAAAGCCTCTGGCGACCCTTCACTTATCAAACATTATATCGGTGTTGGAAGATTCTTCCGAGCAATGCTCTACTATGATTTGGTAAAAAGATATGGCGATGTACCTTGGTATTCGACCGTACTCGCTTCAAATGATGAGCAATTACTCTATAAAGCCAAAGATCCACGTACTATGGTGGTCGATTCAATCATGAACGATTTGGAATATGCCTCAGCTAATATTCTGCCCTCAAGAACCAATAATACCATGGTGACAAAATGGGCGGCACTGACATTACTGGCACGTATCTCTTTACATGAAGGAACATACCGTTTGTATCATGATGAACTAAATTTGAAAAGTACGTCAAACAGATTCCTTACACGTGCTGCTAGCGCCGCACAAGAAGTGATGGAAAAAGGTGGTTTTTCATTAACAAACACAGGAAATGGCGCCGTAGATTTTAGAAACCTCTTTTCGAGTAACAATTTATCTTCCAATAAAGAAGTCATTATGCTCAATAAGAATAGTAAGGATGATGGAATCACTAATAATACTCACGTGGTATTAGACTGGCAATGGGCTTTGAGTCAGGACCTTGCAAATGATTTCTTGAATAGCGATGGTACCACATTTACTTCAAAAAGCAATTATGATAAATTAGGTTTTGTAGAATCTTTTGCCAATCGCGACCCTCGACTAGCCGAAACCATTATGCCTCCAGGTTTTACTACTATTCCAGGAACAAGCCCCTATTTACCAAAGCCAAGTTTTGGAGGATATTTACAAATCAAATTTTATCCGCGTGATCCAGCTTTGCGCGGTGGTTGGGGACTCAACTATACCGACCTTCCTATTTTTCGATTGGCCGAACCGCTATTAATTTATGCAGAAGCAAAAGCAGAATTAGGACAATTAACACAAGGAGATTTGGACAAAACTGTAAACCTACTTCGCAAAAGAGTAGGTATGCCAGACTTGAATTTGAGTAATGCCAATGCTAACCCAGATACCTATTTAGCCAACAAATACCCAAATGTATCTGGCAATAATAAAGGAGTTATTTTAGAAATCCGTCGTGAAAGAAGAGTAGAGTTAGCTTGTGAGGGCTTCCGTTTTGATGACCTATATCGTTGGAAAACAGGAAATTTATTGGCTAAAGCTTCCTCTGGAATGTATGTGGCTAAATTAGGAGGAATAGACGTAACAGGTGATGGAAAAGAAGATATTGCTATTTTGGAAGCTCCCGGAAAAGAAGAGCCATTGGCAACTTTACCAGCAGATATTAAAAGTAAAATTGTAAAATATTACCTTTCTGATGGAAGCTTTTATTTGAGCAATGGTACTTCTGGTAATATCATGTTTACGAAGGATAAAGCAATCCCTAGAGTATTTGATGAAAATAAATATTATAATTTCCCAATACCACAACAACAAATTATTTTAAACAAAAACTTAACTCAACCAGCAGGTTGGTAAACTAATGAAAAGAAGAGATTTTCTTGTTAGTAGCTCTTTGGCAGCAAGCACTATTGGAGCTACTACTAAGGAGGCACAGGCAAATCAAAGTTTGCGTTCCAAAGCCAAGCCAATATTGACTATTGGTCATATAACCGACGTTCATCTTCGTCGCCGAGATAATGCCCCTGAGCGTTTCCAGAAGTGTTTGAAGGAAGTAATGACACACAAAGTGGATTTTTTCCTAAATAGTGGTGACTCTATTTTTGCAGCAGATTACAGTGACGTTACTCGTGAAAAAATGCTTGACCAATGGAGTGCTTGGGATGAGAGCATCAAGGTAATTGAGCAATACGAATTGCATAGTTGTGTGGGTAATCATGACCCCTGGTGGCATGCCCCATCCAAAGAGGATGAAATGTATGGGGTCAATTATGCTGCCAAACGCTTAGGAATGCCTCATCGCTATTACAGCTTTTCAAAGAAAAACTGGCTTTTTTTTATCTTGGATGGTAATAATAAAGGTGTTTCGTTAGACCCAGAGCAGATGACTTGGCTCGAAAAAGGCCTAGAAGCGGTTCCGAAAGGGCATTTTGCTTTACTTATGTCTCATTTCCCCATTCTGTCGGTAACGGGCGCTTGGGCTGGTGGCACACACAGTGATAATGTTGCTCTGAGAAAACTTTTTTACAAACATAAAGAAAAAGTAAAAGTATGCTTGTCAGGCCATCAACACTTACTTGATAGTAATGTTTTTAATGGCGTTCAGTATTTCTGTAATGGTGCTATGAGCGGGTTTTGGTGGGAAAAAGGAGATGCAAATTCTGCTAAACCTTACTACTATCAAGAAACAGCACCAGGTTATGCCATTCTAAAACTGTATGAAGATGGTACCTTAGAAAATCGTTATATCGAACATTTCTATTAAATCCATTAAACAGTGGTAAGTAAGTGCGCAAAATTAGATTTAAGTTTTGTGTTGAAGGCACAAGGCAACAGGCACAAGGCAAAGAGTGGTAAATTGTCTTTTAGTCACGGTAGATACGTTTTACTGAATACTCATGGCAGAAAGCTCAAAGCTGTGCTTGCCTAGTGTCTGTTGCCAAATACAATTGTTTTAAACTGGAGCGAAATAGAGTTTCAAGAGAAAAATGCAAATCATTGAAAGTTTACCTTAACAATTCAAAACAGAAACTGTACTATGGTTTTCAAACTATTTAAAATTGGGGATTTCTGATTTCGGAATTACATAAAATAAGTTGCAGGAAAGATTAAATAAATAGGTTATCTGAGGTTCAATTTTAAATAACCAGATGATTATGAATATTTTAAAATAAAAAAATATAAAGTTAGTGGGCAAAATTGAATTTAATTGTTGTGCCTAAGGCATTCAGGTATTAGCTTTCGGCGGTGTGCTTTGGAAAAAAGCATGGCTGTGGTTAATAAAAACATTTTAACACTCTGTGCCTGTTGCCTTGTCCCTAAACTAAAAAACTTAAATATAATTTTGCACTAATACTTAATAACGTCTTCCTATTTAACTTTAATTTTTCAAAAAATATAAGCTTACATTTTCGAAGCCCAACATCCGAAATCAATGGTTTCTATATATCATCGTACAGTACTGACTTAGCATTGCTCTATTCGCTCCACAAATTAGCTTTAAAGTGAATTTCTCATTAAAAAAAATCTTAGGCTTTCTATTAAGCCTCCTACTAGCACAAAATAGCTTTTCACAAAAACCCATTGAGCATGTAATTCTAATAGGCGTCGATGGTTTGGGGGCTTATGCTTTCAAAAGTGTAAAGGCTCCTAATCTTCGAAAACTTATGCAAGAAGGCTCTTGGACTATGCAAGCTCGGTCGGTATTACCATCATCAAGTGCACCAAACTGGGCATCTATGGTGATGGGTGCAGGGCCAGAGCTGCATGGTTATACCACTTGGGGAAGTAAATCACCCGATTTACCTGCCCGTGTATTAGATGAATACGGAATGTTTCCTACAGTATATAGTTTGCTACGAAAAGCAAAGCCAACAAGTGAAATTGGTGCAATTTACGAATGGAGCGGTATCGGGTATTTGTTCCCAAAGCAGGCTGTAAACAAGGATCAAAATTGCGATGGCGATATAGCCACCACCAAAGCAGCCGTACAATATATCAAAGAAAAGAAACCTAATTTTCTGTTTATTCATTTGCACGATGTGGATAGCGTCGGACACGGTGTTGGGCACGCCACACCAGAGTATTATCAATCTGTCGAAAGAACTGATACGCATATCGGTACAATTCTGAAAAGTATTCAAGAGGCTGGAATTGCTGATAAAACCGTCATCATTTTTACAGCCGATCACGGTGGAATCAATAAAGGACATGGTTCGATTTCGATGCAAGAAATGCAAATCCCTTGGATTATTGCTGGAAAGGGTATTCGTGCAAATCATGAGATTACTGAAAGTATCATGACCTTCGATACCGCGGCAACTATCGCCATGCTCTTCAAACTTAAAACCCCACAAGTTTGGATTGGGCGACCAGTTAAAAGTATTCTGAATAAATAGGTTAAAATACAAATATTAGAAAAGCCCGTTCTAGTTTTCAGACTACAGAGTGGGCTTTCATAAATTTATTAAAATCTTCAAGGATTATTTATCTTTATTTTGTACGTTTGTACGAACATATAAAATATGAACTTTCAGATAGACCATAATAGTAGATTACCCTTGCATGTACAGGTAGAGGATTTGATTAGAAATCTGCTCACATTACCTGAATATGCCAATGGTGCGTTGTTGCCAAAAGAAATCGAATTGGCAAATCAATTGGGTGTATCTCGAAGCACAATTCGACAGGCTACAAACAAATTGGAGCATGAAGGCCTATTAAAACGAAAAAAAGGTGTAGGCACCACCGCTGCTCCACAAAAAGTACTAGAAACCTCACTAGATCATTGGTATAGCTTTACCCAAGAAATGAAAGAGCGAGGAATTGTGGTAAACAATCTGTTTGTCAAAGCTGAGTTTGTTCACGCTAGTCCTAAAATTGCCTTATTTTTTAATATCAACGAAGGCCGTGAAGTACTTAAATTATCCAAGTTGAAAGGAACAGATAACGACCCTATTGTTTATTTTGAAAGCTACTTTCATCCACGCATAGGCTTAACTAAGGAGGAAGACTTCGAAATACCCTTATACAGTATGCTCGAAGCCAAGTATGGTGTAAAAGTAGTGCGTTCTAGCGAAAATATTAAAGCAATTTTGGCTTCTGAAATAGCACCAATGCTGCAAATTTCAACAAATGAACCTGTTTTGTATCGTGAAAGACACGTTTATGACCCAGGGAATCGCCCTATTGAGTTTAATGTAGGATATTACCGTTCGGATAAATTTACTTATTCGATTGATATTAAAAAGTCTTCTTAAAAAAAATTTATATTTTAATATGTACGAACATTCGAACAATCAATATATTTTATCCGCAGACATTGGAGGCTCACATATTTCAGCAGCCTTAGTCGATGCTTCGTCAAAAGTCGTACTTGATACCAGTTTACAAAGAGCTTCAATACATCAAAATGCTGAAGCAAAAACAATTATAGACATCTGGACAAATACACTCAAGACCACATTAGCTGCTATTCCAAAAGAAAATTTGATAGGTATAACGATAGCAATACCTGGTCCATTCGATTACAAAACAGGTGTTTGTTGGATGAAAGGCGTAAATAAGTATGAGGTCTTGTATGGACTAAATATTGTCAATATCCTTCGCGAACAATTAGCCTTGTCTCCTAACTGTTCTATTCTTTTTGAAAATGACGCTACTTGTTTTGGTATTGGCGAAAGCCTAACACCTGAAATGATGGTTTATGAAAAAGTTTTGGCTATTACTCTGGGAACTGGCCTGGGAAGTACTTTTATCGAAAAACAAGCTGTAGTAAAGCATAGTGAAAATATCCCTCAAAATGGCTATTTGTATAATGTCACTTTTGCCGATGGCATTGCAGAAGATTACCTGTCAGCTCAATGGTTAATAAAGCGTTATACTCAACTTACTGGAAATGAATTTTCGGCGGTTTTGCCCATCGCAAAGCTTGCCTTAATCCAAGATAAAGTTGCCAAACAAGTTTTTGAGGAATATGGTCAAAACCTAAAAGAAGTCCTAATGCCTTGGATAGTCAAGTTTGGGGCAAAATGTGTAGTAATTGGTGGAAATATCTGTAAATCTGCTTCGCTCTTTACTACTCCACTCCAACAAGCATTAGCAATACATAAAATACCTCTTAAAATATCAGAATTTATGGAATTATCAGCAATTAAGGGTGCTGCATCCCTGATGGACTCTCCGCCAAAGCCTTGGAGGAAAAGTTCACAAGCCCTTTTACCTCAAACGTTAAGCCAACTACAAATACCCGAAGATACTTACAATATGTATCCATTTCATAGGCTGGGCGAGGGTAAAATTTTCGAAGGATACCAATCTCTCGCTCAATGGATGATGGCTCATAAAAGTATCTGTATAGATGGCTATATTGGTAATGATTGGCTTTATATTCAACAGAGCTTAAATACTTATTTCCAAGAGGTTGGAATTGGTGTTCAATGGATTCAAACAGCTGATTTTTTCAAAAGTGAAGAAATCATCTCACAAATAGTAAGTCCGTTTATGGGTGAAAATGACTCAGTTTGGGGCAAAAAAACACATTTGTCAATAAGCGACTTCTTTGAGGTAGAGCAATACAAATCAAGGGTTTCGGAGCAACAAAATGTAGATTTAACCATTGTAATTGGTACAGGCTCAGCTTTGTTTGGTAAGGGTAAAATAGTGTATTTCGACCTTCCCAAAAACGAAATACAGTACCGAATGCGTGCGGGTCATATTGCCAATTTGGGAAATCTAAAACCTGAAAACCCCGTGCAGATGTACAAACGCTTTTATTTTGTAGACTGGGTGGTTTGTAATTCACACAGACAAAATATTACAGAAAGAATTGAAATTGTGGCAGATGGACAATGGCGATATGATACCAATTGGATATTTTTTCAAGAATTACAACAGGGCTTGAAACAACTGACTCAACAATCTATCAGAGTAAGACCTTGGTTTGAAGCAGGTGCTTGGGGCGGCCAATGGATGAAAAACCATTTTGAACAAATCAATACGCAGGAAATCAATTACGCATGGTCATTTGAATTGATTGTACCCGAGAACGGTTTGGTATTTGAAAGCGACCAAAAGCTATTAGAAGTATCATTTGATTGGCTTATGGAACAGCAGTCTGAGGGTGTTTTAGGAAAAGATGCGGCTCGCTTTGGAACAGAATTTCCCATACGTTTTGATTTTTTGGATACATTCCAAGGAGGCAATTTATCTATCCAATGTCACCCGTCCTTGGCCTATATCCAAGAACATTTTGGGGAAACCATAACCCAAGATGAAACCTATTATATTTTGGATGCCAAACCCGAGGCAAAAGTATTTTTAGGGTTTCAGAATGATATTCAAGCCGACGAGTTTAGGACCGTCCTTGAAAATAGTGTCGAAAATAGTATTCCTGTAGATATTGAAAAGTATGTAAGGGCTTTTGATGCTAAAAAACATGATTTGTTTTTGATACCTAACGGAACAGTCCATAGTGCTGGAGAAAACAATATGGTATTGGAAATCAGTGCGACACCCTACATTTTTACCTTTAAAATGTACGATTGGTTACGCCTTGACTTAGCAGGTCAGCCTCGACCTATCAATATTGAGCATGCTTTTAATAATTTAGATTTTTCCAGAAAAGGCGAGCGTGTTGAGCATGAATTAATCGCTAAAGAAACCATTCTTTCACAATTGGAGGATGGGCAAATCGTGCGCTTATCTACACACGAGCAACATTTTTATGCCATCAATAGGTTAGAATTTACCTGTCAAATTAGTCTTCCAACCAATCAACAATGTCATATTATGATGTTGGTAGAAGGCGAAGCAATTCTGTTAGAAACTGATACTGGCTATTCGGCGAAGTATCATTATGCCGAAACCATTGTTGTTCCTGCTGCTGTAAAGTATTATAAAATCACCAATTTGGGAAGTACCGAAGCAAAAGTAATTCAGGCTTTTATCAAATAACAACCTCTAAAATCTATAAAACTATGGAAATTTATTCGACTCCCCATCATCATCGTTACTATGTTTTTTTGATATGCTTTATTGCAGCCATCGGAGGTTTTTTATTTGGTTTCGACACGGCTGTAATATCAGGAGCACTTCCTTTTGTAGTCAAACAATTTGATTTCGATGCCGTTATGGAAGGCTGGTTTGTAAGTTCGGCTATTTTTGGCTGTATCGTTGGTGTGATTATTTCGGGGAAATTAAGCGATAAAATTGGACGCAAGATGGTAATGGTGATTTCGGCAGGGCTTTTCTTCCTTTCTGCTGTTGGGTCTATGTTTGCCATGGGTACTTACGAACTCATTAGCTATCGTTTGATTGGTGGCATTGGTATTGGCGTAGCCTCTATGATTTGTCCTTTATATATTTCTGAAACAGCTCCTGCTCACTTTCGAGGTACAATGGTGGCACTGTACCAGCTGGCGATTACCATTGGTATCTTAGCTGCTTATTTTTCTAATGCTTATTTACTGAAAATCGCCCAAACGAGCCATTTTACGGGTTGGTTACAATTTGTATTAGTTGACAACTGTTGGCGTGCTATGATTGGCATTGGTTTATTGCCAAGTCTATTATTTTGTACAGGCTTGGTATTTGTACCAGAGTCGCCT
This sequence comes from Flectobacillus sp., assembly GCF_049240685.1. Lineage (NCBI taxonomy): Bacteria > Pseudomonadati > Bacteroidota > Cytophagia > Cytophagales > Flectobacillaceae > Flectobacillus > Flectobacillus sp. The sequence goes on along the minus strand of NZ_JBMLSD010000017.1, from coordinate 20,649 downwards.
CGGTGGTTGATTCAACAAAATAAAATAGGAGCGGCAAAACATATTTTACAAAAGATAGATTTTGACAATGCTCAAAACGAAGTAAATCAAATTCAACAATCGGTCACAAAACACAAAGGTATTTTAAAAGAACTTTTTTCGCCAAGTTATCAACGACCTTTACTAATTGGTTTGACGTTACCATTTTTGAGTCAAGTTTCGGGTATCAACGCCGTGATATACTACGGACCCTCTATTCTTGACAAGGCAGGTTTTACCCTTGGCGACGCATTTGGTGGACAAGTAACTATTGGTATTGTCAATGTACTTTTCACTTTCATTGCCATATTCAAGGTTGATAAATGGGGCCGAAAACCTTTGCTTACTTGGGGTGTATTGCTGGCGTTTTTAGCCCTTTTATTCATTGGTATACTCTTCTCATTGAATTATACACAGGGATATTGGATTTTGGGAGCTATTCTAGTCTTTATTGCCAGTTTTGCTTTCTCGTTTGGTCCTGTATGTTTTATCATTATTAGCGAAATTTTTCCCACAAATATTCGTGCAGAGGCGGTTTCATTAGCCACATTGTCTTTATGGATAGGGAATTTTTTTGTGGGACAGCTCACGCCAATCATGTTAAAAAGTGAAGCATTAGGTCCATCAGTTACTTTTTGGATTTTTGCAGGAATGTGTTTACCAGCTCTATGGCTCAGTATCAAGCGTATTCCAGAAACCAAGGGCAAGACTTTAGAAGAAATAGAAAAATACTGGCAAACGACTAAAATTTAGTAGTAATCATGAAAAAAATAGGCATTTTACTAATAGCTCTTTTATATCTACATTCGTCATTGGCGCAAACTTCCCCTATTGACGAAGTAGAACCTCGTATTGGCACAGCACATTGTCGCTGGTTTCATTTTGCTCCTGGCGCTTTACCTTTCGGAATGGCCAAACCTGGCCCTTCAACCAATGGGCATTTGGGTAACAAAGACGGCTGGGAAGCTACGGGCTACGATTATCGAGATAATTCTATCGAAGGATTTCCCAATTTCCATGAGTTTCAGTTAGGTGGCATTGTTTTTATGCCCACTACAGGCAAACTGATTACTACGCCAGCCACAGCTACCAATAGTTTGGCAGGCTATCGGTCGACTTTTGAGCGTAGCACCGAAATTGCAAAACCGGGTTATTACAGTGTTTTATTAAAAGATTATAAGGTAAAAGCCGAGGTAACCGCTACAAAACGGGTTGCTTTTCACCGATATACATTCCCTGCAACTGACGCCGCCAATATTTTATTCGACATAGGCAACCGACAAGGCGAAAGTGGGCGTATAAAAGAAGCCAAAGTGTATATGACAGAAGATGGGCGTATAGAAGGATACGTAGTTACTTTACCCGAATATATCCAAAAATATCAGCATGGTGCCGATGCCAGAATGTACTTTTCGGCAGTATTGAGCAAAAAGCCCACAACCGTCGGGGTATTTAAAGGAAATGAGATTTTTCCAAATAAAACTTCAATAGAGGGTCTTGGGTCAGGCTTATATTTGCGATTTTCGACCAATGACCAAGAAGCTGTCACGATTAAAGCAGGCCTATCCTATACTTCTATCGAAAATGCTCGTCTGAACCTCCGTGAAGAAGCCCAAAACCTTGATTTTGACCAAGCTCATCAACAAGCTTCCTTAGTTTGGAATGATTACTTAGGTAGAATCAACATTGAAGGAGGTTTGGCAAAAGACCGACAAAAATTCTATACAGGTCTTTATCACGCTCTTTTAGGAAGGGGTTTAGCAAGCGATGTCAATGGGGCATATCCTAAAAATGATGGTAGTATTGGACAAATAGCCCTAGATGCTCAAGGTAAACCACAGCATCAGCATTACAATACCGATGCCATTTGGGGAGCTTTCTGGAACTTGACCCAATTGTGGGCATTAGCGTACCCTGAATATTATGCTGATTATATCAAAAGTCAACTTTTGGTTTATGCAGATGCAGGTTGGCTTGGTGATGGTATTGCTTCGAGTAAATACGTGTCGGGAGTAGGTACAAACTTTGTGGGGTTAATTATTGCAGGCGCTTATATGTACGGTATTCGAGATTTTGACCTAGAAAAAGGATATGCTGCAAGTCTCAAAAATGAGCTGGCGTATCAGAATAGACCTATGGGAGCTGGCAAAGAGGATGTTGAGCGATTTGTAAAATTCGGATATGTTGACCATATCGACGTTGATTCCCTCAATCGTGAACCTAGCTTTTCGGGTTCTCATACGCTTGAGTATTCTTTTAGTGCTTATGCCGTAGCACAATGGGCAAAGGCATTGGGTAAAAAGCAAGATTATCAACAGCTCATGGATTTGTCGAGAGGATGGGAAAAGATTTTTGACCCAAAAACCAAATTGGTACGTCCTAAACTGAAAAATGGGAAGTTTATTGATAATTTCAATCCGAGTCAGCCTTGGCGTGGGTTTCAAGAAGGAAACGCTTGGCAATATACTTTTTATGTGCCTCATCAACCAGACGCTTTAGTGTCTAAAATAGGAAAAAACTTATTTGCTAGCAGGTTAGATAGTATTTTTAGTATTTCTCAAAAATCAATTTTCGGAGGTGGACAAACCATAGATGCTTTTGCAGGTTTGCAAGGGCTTTATAATCATGGAAATCAGCCTTGTTTACATATTCCGTGGTTATTTAATTATACTCATAAACCAGAACTTACTCAGAAATGGGTACGAGCCATTTGTAACGAATTTTATGGAAATGAAGGTATTCATGGCTACGGATATGGTCAGGACGAAGACCAAGGGCAGTTGGGCGCGTGGTACGTATTGGGTGCGATGGGCTTGTTTGATGTACAAGGTGGAGCAGCCGAAAAACCTACAATGCAGCTTTCTACACCACTTTTTGAAAAAATCACAATTCGACTCAATCAACAGTATTATCAAGGCAAAACCTTTAGCATCGTAACAAAAAACCATCAGCCTGATAAAATTTATATCAAACAAGTAAAGTACAATGGGAAGCTTCTCAAACATCCTTCTTTACTTTTTGAAAAAATTACCCAAGGAGGAGTCCTTGAATATTCCGTTTTTTAAACTCATCCAATTTTCAAATTTTTATCATATATTTTATGAAAAAGCTCCTTTTTATAGTATTCTTACAGCTTTGTGTGTTGTCTGTTTTTGCACAACAAACCAAAGTATCACCTGCTTTACTGACTCAAATCAAGCAAAATGCATATTTTCCTGAAGTAAAGACCAAGGCTTTGACAGTTATGAAAACAGGATTTAATGCTGGCGATGGTTATCGTGAAGTATGGATTCGTGATTATAATACCTTTATCGAGCTCGCGGCTGCGGTTTATGATAAAGAAGTGTTGAAGGAAAACCTTTTAGTTTTTTTTAGAATGCAAGGCGACGATGGTAATATTATCGACGGTTTTACGCCTGCTGAAAAAATTGCTAAAGGCGAAACAGATTTTTCATATTCAAAATTAGAACCTCGCTATGCGGGTCATAAAAACTCAGTTGAAACCGACCAAGAAACCTCGCTGGTTCAAGCCGTTTATAAGTACATTCAACTCACAGGGGATAAGTCTATTTTACAAGAAAAAATTGGCAAAAAAACCGTTCTACAGCGATTGGAATGGTCGATGGATTTTCTTTTGAAAAAAAGATTTAATAAAAAATACGGACTCATTATTGGAGCAACTACCGCCGATTGGGGCGACGTACAGCCCGAAGCTGGATGGGGCGTAGACTTGGACAATAATACCCATTATGCCATTGATATTTATGACAATGCTATGTTTGTAATTGCACTCAACAACATGATTAAGTTGAATCCTGCTAAGGCTGCTCAGTGGAAAAAAATTAAAGATGGTATTGCTCAAAATTGTAGAAAGTACCTTTGGGACAGCAAAGCACAAAAATTCATTCCACATATTTATTTGAATGGCTCTCCCTTTCCTGCTGATTTTAATGAAAACAATATTTACTATTTCGGAGGAACAGCCATTGCTATAGAAGCAGGTTTGCTTAGTAAAGCCGAAATTAAAACTTCATTGAATGAAATGATTAGCAGGGTAAAAAAAGCTGGTGCTCCTTCTATTGGACTTACTTTGTATCCACCTTATCCTGCGGGATTTTTCATTAACAAAATTATGAATCCTGAATATAGTTATCAGAATGGTGGTGATTGGACATGGTTTGGCGGACGTATGATTCAGCAACTAATCAAATATGGTTTTGTACAAGAAGCTTATGAGCAAGTGCAACCTATGCTAAAAAGAGTCATTGATAATAAAGGATTTTATGAATGGTATTCGGTAGATAATAAACCACGTGGTTCGGGTACATTTCGAGGCGAGGCTGGCGTATTGTATGTTGTGATTGAACAGTTTGAAAAGATAAAATAGATTATAGTAATACTCAGGAAAGGAGACAAATCCAAGAAGGACAGGTATGATTAACCTGCTCAATTAGGTTTTGTCTCCTTTTTATATTTTTTGCTACAAACTCATCATTTTTACTCTATCACCAACCAAGTATAACCTTCTGCTGGAATTTTCACTTTTACTTGTATGCTGTAATTCCGACTCAACGTATAAGTTTTAGCTACACCCTCCTTTTCTCTAACCCGTGCTTGTTTGCTGAGTCCGGTATAATACAACGGTAAGGTAATGGTTCTTTCGATTGTTTCCGAAGTAGGATTATATAACATAGCAAGGCCTTTTTGAGCTAACTGAGGCGCAACATGTAAAAACCCGTCCCAATCTCGCCCGTCTGCACGACGCAACTGAATCATATCAGCATTCAGAACTTCACGATATTTTTTGTACCAATTTATCGTTTTTTGAACCAGCACTTTTGTCTTATCAGTATCGTACAATTGAGGCCCTCGGTAACATGCTTGAACACCCGCACCGTAATAAATCATCATCAATTGCTCATAATCAGGTAGATGCTGATTGAGTGGTTCGAGAATCGCCTCTGGGCTACTGCCTTGGTACTGGGTAAGAGGAACAAAACCCCAGCTCATCGAAGCCGTTTTTTCTTGTGTACCATCATAAATATTCTGGCGGTTTAAGATTCTTTGCTGAGAGCGACTCAAGGAAAAATTCACTTCACGATAGCCCAAAGCAATTTTGTGTGTGCCATCCAAGAAATACCAATCAGGAGCATTAATATAAACACCTCGTTCGTTGAGCCAACGATAGAGTTCTTTCTGGATAGTCATTTGCTTCCATTGCGAATCGCCCAAACCATCATGCCCAGGATGTGTAGTAGAAGCACAAACATCGCCAGGGTATGGGCCATCGTTTTCCCAAATATCAAAATGTGTTTCTTCAAAAAAACGTTTAATTTTATCGCGATAGGCTAAACCCCATTTACTCCCAAAACATGGAGCATTTCCGAAAAAAGCATGTCCAGTTTTGCCTGTTACAGGGTCTATTACGTCGTTTTCCTCATCAATCCTTCTACTACTAAACAATGAATACCCACCAATCTGTATGCCTTTTGCATGCGCCTTTTCTGCTATTTTTCTCCACCTATTCAGGTTTGCTTGGCTCATATCTTCCATATCGAGATGACTCCCAAAACTTAAAATCAAGGCTTCATAGCCCGTTGCAGCGCATTGGTCAATACACTTATATACTTGTTCGTCATTTTTGCTCACCAAATGCATAAAAATTGGATTTTGGGTAGTCCAAGGTGCAATGGTACGATACATTTTCCGTATCATCATTCCCCTTCTTTGTCTATCGTACGAATCCATCAGCAGCTCATGAGTACGTACAGATTTTAAAGAGCTCCCTTTCGAGATAGTAATATTGGCGACTTTTTCGGGGTATATCTCTACCAGGCAGGGTGTGTCGTAGTTATAATTTACTTGTGACGTATAAGTGCTATCTGCGAGCCAATGCGTGGTTTGGTCGCTAAGATCATAACGCATAGCATTATTGAAGGCATAATTTGTTTCAAAATAGATTCCGTGCTGAACCTTCATCTCCGAAACCTTTCCTACCACGGCACTTTCTTCTTCGACAAGTCCTAATATTTCATTTACTAGACCATCAACGGTAATTGCAGAGGTACTATTATTGACGACCTCTATCCATTTAATCAACAAGGGTATACCATCATAAAGCTCATAATTCACTTGAATCTTGATGCCTGCTAATTTTTTTTCTTGAGCAACAAAGTTCAAAATGAGTCGCTTACCAGTAGGTTGCTCGCGATTGGCAGCCCAAGTTGTAGGCCTCCAGTTGATAAATGGTTCAATGGGTTTTATTTCGGAAGATTGATAAACGAAATCATTAACTCCCTTTTTGAAGTTTGCAAGCCATTCTAGTTTCAAATAAGCATTTTCCGTTTGACCAACCAACCCTCCTATCTGATAATTTATACCATTTATTTTAACTCTCCCTTCTGGCTTGATACAACGAATGAGCTGTTGCAAATTAGAATGATTGAAATAGTCATAACAAGCAATATTTTCACCAATATAGAAACTCCTTCGCAGTAGTCCATTATCCATTACTATCTGGCTATCTGTTATTTTTATGGAGGATTTTTCTGAAATTGGAGTCACTAGCCAATCTTTTTGTGGAATAAAACTTTGGGCAATACTCGCATGACTTAGCACAAGCGAAAGGAATACATAAATGAGAATAAAACAATTTTTCATAGTTAGAAAACTGGGATTTGAGGTAATTGAAAAAAGGAAATCATATTGAGTATTCGGAAGAGGTAGACCATTGACTTTGAGATATAATGCATCATTGAGCAAATTATCTACTTGAGCAATTTCAGCAGTTTTTTGGCAATGACCTGATATCCTTTATCTGAGGGGTGCAGACCATCATAGGTCATGGCCATAGCTTCGACAGGATATGGGTTTTGCTCTTGTTCAGGACTAAAAGGAATATTGGTAAAAGCAGGATATGTATAATCTGTATATTCACCTGTTTCTAAATTTTTGATACGTTTAAAATGTACAAGCTTTTTATGGCTTAATTTTTTTTCATGGTACAAATCTATTAATTGATACCTCTCCTTCGATGCTATTTCTTCCACAGCTTCTGCAAATTGCGCTAGCATTTGGCCATTTTTGGCCTTATAGGAGCCATAAGCATTATTTTTGAAGTTTCCGAAATATACAAAATCAACTCGTTGCATCGGCGTAAGTAAAATGACTTGTGCTCGTGGATTTAGCGCTTTGAGGTAATCCAAAATGATACGAAATGAACCATAGAAAGTTTCATAACCCGTATTTTTGTCATAGTCCTCTACTGTACCGATAGGTTTTCCTTGCCACCAATCGTTCGTTCCCAAAAAAATCGTATAAATATCTGCCTTCACTATGCCTAAGGTATTTATTTTTTCGGCAATACGGCATGCTGTCCATCCATTATGTCCTTGATTTACAAAACTAAGATTGGGTCTTTGTTGTGCTACAAGCGTCATGTATCCCGTTGTTATTCGATTACCAGTTTGCTCGGGGTGGTCATTCAAATACGTGATAGAATCTCCAATAGCGACCCATTGCTTTTTTTCTGTATTAAAAGCAAATAATACTATCACACTTGATATCAATAAGATAATTTTTACTTTCATGGTTTGTCGGTTGAGAAAATGAGTTTTGGTAATACCTTTTGAGTATAAAATTAGTTATAAGTTGTATGCTTTAGGTTATATACTGTAGGCCTTTGGCAAAAATGGATGTTTATTTCATAACATACACCACTTGAGCATCCTATCTAGTAAAAGTATTTTTCATGTTCTATCAGTAGGTACCTAAACATTTCTAAGTATTTCAAATTAGGGTTTTCTGATAAGGGAAAGAAAGTAAAATACCTCTATTTATTACAAAAAGTAGAAGATTAAACTTCTCAGAATTCAACACACGAAATACGTCACAATCCTTCGTATTTATCAGAGTCCTTTATGATTTAATTACATGGAAGATGAAAACAACCTGATGGTTCGATTAGGATGACGCCCTATCACATCCAAGTCTGTATCACTAGGACAGCCAGCAAGTCTGTTCTATTCTGTTCTACAAAATAAAAGAACCTTGTTAAAATCAAAGCGAATATTGCTGCATTTATTTGCAATTTTAAAGGTAAGAACTAGCCAAATACAGCAATATTTAGCATAAATATTTTAATAAAATTTATTAAAAAGTATTTAAACATATCATAAAACGCCTCTAAAACAGCATTAAAAGGCATTTTGTATAAATCCTATATTTTTTTTAACGAAAATCTTGAATAAGTAATATAAAACGCTAATCTTTGCAATATAAATAGTATAGAATAGTATAGTATAGTTTCAAACAAAATGATGAATAAACAACCATTTTTTATTCTAGTGGCTTTATTAAAAAGAATATTAAAAGCTATTGCGTCTGATTTTAACGACTACGCCTGTTTTGATGCCTTATCCTAAATCTTACTTTATACAATATTCAGGTCGTTGTTTTTAATCCAAAAACAAAGGAGAAGGAGCTAAGAGTCTGAGCGAGCAAATCGTACCTGAGCTATGAAAAGTGGCTATTCCTACGAATAGATTTATACAAATTCATTTTACAAAACAATCGTTATGAAAGCAAAATTTACATTAAAGTTGCTTTTGGTGTTGGGAGTCTTGGGAGGTAGTATCTTTCAGAATTCTAGTACTTTAGCTGCCAATCGAATTATGGCAGCAGAGCAAAAAGTCTCTGGAAAAGTTACTGATGAAAACGGTAACGGCCTACCAGGTGTCAATGTTAAAATCAAAGGTTCATCGCGTGGTACTAGTACAGACCCCAACGGTCAGTTTAATTTGGTAGTTGCTGACGACAAAGCTGTGTTGGTCTTCTCGTTTACGGGTTATGTCTCACAAGAGATTGCGGTACAGGGTCGCTCCACAGTAAATGTTCAGTTGGTACCAGATGTACAGTCACTCGACGAGGTGGTTGTGGTAGGTTATGGCACACAGCGCAAAGTAGACTTAACGGGTGCTGTGAGTAGTATCACCACCAAGGACATCGCCAACCGTCCAAATACCAGTCCAGACCAAGCCTTGAGTGGTCGTATTTCGGGGGTACATATTGCCAATCGTAGTGGAGACCCAGGCGCGCCTATCGATGTACGTATACGGGGGGTCGGTAGTACAGGAAACAACCAACCACTGTGGGTAATCGACGGAGTACCAATTGTGCAGACCTCGAATATTACGGTAAATACAGCTTCTTACACAGAGTCAAACCCTTTGGCAGGTATCAACCCGAGCGATATCGAGTCGATTGATGTCCTAAAAGATGCTTCTGCAGCCGCTATTTATGGGGCCCGTGCTGCCAATGGTGTAGTAATCGTAACTACAAAAAGAGGAAAAGAAGGACGCACAACCTTAACTTATGATGGTTATGTAGCGGCTCAGTCCATTGGTCAAAATCGTCGTATCGACGTATTGGACGTGTCACAATACATCTCTCTTCAAAAAGAATTAGGTCGTGATTTTTCTAGCTTTTCAAGTAAACCTTTTTACAATTGGCAAGACAATATGTTCCAAACGGCTATTGTTCGCAACCATAATTTGAATGTAACAGGAGGAACAAAAAACCTTAATTTTAGTATCGGCGCAGGATATCATGGACAAGGCGGTGTAGAACGTTCGCAAGGCTTTGAGCGTATTTCCTTGAAGGCAAATGTAGACGCCAAAGCAGGTAAATACTTTAAGTTTGGAGAATCATTGCTTATTAGTTCTACCGACCGATTAGTTCAGTCTGAAGGAGGTAATTTCGCAGCATTTAATAGTATGAGAAATGCCCCCTATTATCAGCCTTACGACACTACAGATCCTTTTGGTTATACTCCTTCCAATGCTACTACTCGTGGAGACGGTGCTTCAGGAGCCAACTATATGTGGGCTACAGATACACGTTATAACGAAACACGAGTAAAAAGTAGAAAAATATTAGCCAACGTTTACGGTGAATTTGAGCCAATTGAGGGATTGAAGTTCAAAGTTTCAGGCGGTATAGATTATAACGTAGGTGATGGTTTCTTCTTTCAAGAGGCTTCTGCCCAAAACTATGGTACAGCAGGCACGCCACGTTCTTCTTTGTTAGTTCAAGAAAGACCAATCGAACAAACAATCAACTTTGCCAATACCTTGAATTACCGTAAAAAAATTGGCAAACATGATTTCTCTGTATTGGTAGGTTATGAAGAAACGTCATTTAGATATGATAAAATACGTATCCAAGGTCGTGGCTTAGCCAATACAGATATTAGAATGGCCTCAAAAGCACAAACGGTAGCAGCTGCTAACGAAGGTGATCATTGGGCTTTAAGAGGTATGTTGGGTCGTATTTTTTACTCTTACAATGACAAATATCTCTTGACCTTCAATGTTCGTCGTGACCAAACTTCTCGTTTTTCACCAGATAATAGAACGGGTATTTTCCCTTCATTGTCGGCAGGTTGGAGATTAAGTGAAGAGGATTTCTTGAAAAATAGCAATACCATCAACGACCTAAAACTTCGTTTGAGCTGGGGACAATCGGGCAACCAATTTACGGGTAACAATTTTGCCTATTTACCTACCATGTCCTCAACGATTTTCTATGTAATTGGAGCAAGTCAAGGGGTGGTATTGGCACCAGCTCCAACGATTTTTGCTAATCCAAACCTTAAATGGGAAGTCAGTACACAATCTGATATTGGGGCAGACGTAAGTTTGTTTAATCGTCGCCTGAACATCACGGCAGACTATTATTTGAAAGTTACCAAAGACTTATTATTGAGCCAGCCTATTCCAATGACATCGGGTTATTTCTTACCAGCCGATGCCAATTTGGGTGAAATCAAAAACTCAGGTATTGAATTAGGCGTAAATTATCAAAATCAAATCGGCGACTTCAAATATAACATCGGCGGAAACATCACAACCGTAAACAACAAAGTGACTTCATTAGGTGGTATTCCTGAAGTTATCACTGGAACAGGTGGCGAACAAACTCACCGCACAACCGAAGGCGAATCATTAGCTTATTTCTTTGGCTACAAAACCAATGGAATCTATCAGACACAAGCCGAAATAGATGCTGACAAAACAGTAGACGCCAACTCGGCAGGTCGTCAGCCAGGAGATATTCGCTTTGTAGATGTAAATGGTGATGGTAAAATTGATGCAAATGACAAAACCAAAATCGGTAGTTCAATCCCAACCTACTTCTATGGTATCAACTTGGGTGGTTCATACAAAGGTTTTGATATCTCGATATTGTTTCAAGGCGTTGGCGGAATGAGTATTTATAACGCTGCTCGTGCCTCGCTAGAAAGTATGAGAACTGGCGATAACCAATCAGCCTCAGTATTAGGACGTTGGACAGGTGCAGGCACAAGCAACACCATGCCAAGAGCCACTGCCTCAGACCCCAACAACAATACTCGTTTCTCGGATAGATGGATTGAAAGTGGAGCCTATATGAGATTAAAAAATATCCAAATTGGCTACGCCCTCCCAGCGTCATTTTTAAAGAAAATTTCGGGTGAATACATCTCAAGCTCAAGAATCTACATTGGTGTCCAAAACTTGATGACTTTTACTAAATATAAAGGCTATGACCCAGAGGTGACTCGTGGAGCAAGTTTCCAAAAAGGTGAATTCCCTTTGGCCAACGGCGTTGATTCGGGTGGCTCGCCACAACCAACTATCATGCAGTTTGGATGGCAGTTCTCATTTTAATGAGCGATTTATTGTCCAAAAAACATTATCTCATTCAACTAAAGTATTGATTAACAATGAAAAGAAATCATATAATCCGAGGAGCAATTCTTACTTGTCTTGCATCGATTGCTATCGTTCAGGCTTGTAATAATCTCGACCCACAGCCACTCGATAAGGTTACGACAACTACCTTTTACAAAACTCCTGCCGATTTTGATGGGGCTATTTTTTCCTCTTATTCATCTATTCAAGATTTGTGGGGCACCAGTACCGAAACCCTCAATGAACGTGGTGAGTTTTGGGGAATCACCTTGGCTACAACCGACGACGTTACCATCAATGGCAAGGCTAGTAACCAAGGAGACCTCAACAAAGCACGTGATTTAGACAATTTATTTTTCCGTGCCTCTGATGTTCCTTTTGCAGCAGCATACACACAGATTTACGAAGGTATTTTGCGAGCCAATCTCGTTATAGAAGCATCCAACAATCCAAATCAGTTGACGGCTGAACAAAAAACTCGTGTGGTGGCTGAGGCAAAATTTTTGCGTGGCTTCTTCCATTTCTTAGCACTACAAATGTGGGGAACGCCTCCTTTGGTTACAGAAGTGAAAAAGGATATTAATAATTTGGCAAGCCCTAACGCTACAAAAGACCAGTTATATGCAGCAATCTTAAAGGATTTCCAAGATGCTTATGCAGGACTTCCAGCCTCTTGGGATGCCTCTAACTTAGGTCGTGCGAGCAAATGGACTGCTCGTGCCTTTGAAGGAAAAGTGAATGTTTGGAAAAAAGATTGGAAAGCAGCTATTACAGCTTTTGAGGATGTAAGAAAAAATGGCACTTACAAACTTTACAACGGTAATACTAATAAAATTGATAACTACGAAGATGCTTTTGATTTCTTGAAAGAAAATGGCTCTGAATCAATTTTTGAAGTACAGTATGGTGGCCCATTTTCTGATGATAACCTTTGGGTATTTGACGATACACACTCTGAAGCCTTCAAAGCCTCTCAAGGAACTGGTCGTGTTTGGTATTGGAATGCAAGTGGCGACGCTGGCGCACCGGGTGGTGGCCTCGGTTGGTATGTTCCAACTCAGAATCTAGTAGATGAATTTGAGCCTGGCGACCCACGCCTCGAAGCTGCTATTTACAAAGCTGGAGACTTGTACTACAATAAAGGTGAAGGCACTACCCCTTTCAGTTCTGCATGGTCCTCAACGGGTTATGGTATTCGTAAATACTTTGGAAAACGTAATTCTGTTGCCGCTGCCTACGCTCCAAACGGGCAGGCGGGCTTCAACAACGAACGTTATTTCCGTTATGCCGAAATGTTATTATTATACGCAGAGGCATTAATTGAGGATGGTCGTACAACTGAGGGTCTTGCTATTATCAACAATGAAGTAAGAGCGCGTGTAGGATTGGGTGCAACCAAAATCGCAGATGCTCGCAAAGCTCTTCGCCACGAAAAACGTGTAGAAATGGCATTTGAACCACATCGTTGGTTTGACATTACACGCTGGGGTATTGGAGCAGAGGTATTCGGTTCAAAATGGAATGACAGATATAATGTGTTCCCTTTCCCTCTGTCTGAAATTAGTCGCAGCAATGGCTTGTTGAAACAAAACGATGGTTACTAATTAATTATAATTGGTACTAAGTAATCGTGCAGAAAAAGATTTAAGTTATGTGTTTTGGGGACAAGGCAACAGGCACAAGGCAAAGAGTGTTAAAATGTTTTAACGACCACGGACATGCATTTTTCCCATAGCCCACCGCCGAAAGCCGATACCTGAAAGCTCAAAGCACAATCTTAAACTTTATTTTGCGTACTAACTTAAGATTGAAAAATCTCTAAAATTAGTTGCAGGCTTTGCCCAAAACAAAGCCTGCCTATTAATCATTTTTTACTAACGCTGTTTTATGCAAAGTTGTATCAAAAAAATATCTATCTACATTGTTTTGATAATGAGCACATTATCATGCCAACTGATGGATAATCAAGCCGTTTTTAAAGAATTATCAGCCGATAAAACAGGTATCGACTTTGTTAATCAATTGACATACAACGATTCGCTTACAGTATTGGAATTTGAATACATGTTTAATGGAGCGGGCGTTGCGCTTATCGATATCAATAATGACGGATTGCAGGATATTTACTTTACAGGTAATATGGTTTCAGGAAAACTCTACCTCAATAAAGGCAATATGAAATTTGAGGATATTACACAAAAAGCAGGAGTAGCAACCAGTGGCTGGACCTACGGGGTATCGGTAGTAGATATAAACCAAGACGGGTATAAGGATATTTATATTTGCAAAGGAGGCAATCGTAAAACGCCAAATTCGGCAATGAAAAACCTTTTTTTTATTAATAATAAAAACAATACTTTTAGCGAAGTAGCCACACAAATGAACTTAGCCGATGATGGCTATGACATCCAAGCCGCTTTTCTGGATTATGATAAGGATGGCGATTTGGATATGTACTTGCTTCGAAATGCTTTTGTTAATTATAATAGAAATAACGCTAGACCAAAAGAAACACAAGGGAAAGCTGCATCGACCGACAAACTATATCGTAATGATGGTGCGCAAGAAAATGGAGTTATCCATTTTACAGATGTCTCAGAAAAAGAAGGTATTACCATCGAAGGGTTTGGTTTAGGGATTTCTGTATGTGACCTAAATCAAGATAATTGGCCAGACCTTTATGTATCTAATGACTTCTTAACCAATGATTTAGTTTATATTAATACCCATAAAAATGGTAAGCATCTGGGCTTCATAAATCAAGCACATGAATCATTACGTCATACGACCTATAACGGTATGGGCAATGATGTGGCTGATTTTAATAACGATGGACTAGAAGATATTGCCGTGGTGGATATGCTTCCGCCAGACAATAAACGCTGGAAGCTTACCATGATGGGCAATCGATATGACGAATTTGAGCAAAATATCCGCTTGGGATATGAACCCCAATATGTTAGAAATACCCTCCAGCTCAACAATGGCACCGATCTTGATGGCAACCTTTCGTTTAGTGAAATAGGAGCTCTTTCGGGCTTACATGCTACCGAATGGAGCTGGGCACCCTTATTTGCTGATTATGATAACGATGGGCTCAAAGACCTTTTTATTGCCAATGGCTACCGACAAGACGTAACTAACCTAGACTTTATTATTTACGGAAAAACTACCTTGTTTATGGGTACACCCGAAGCAAATCGTCAAGATCGCTTGCGTGAGTTGAGCAAATTCTCTGGTATTCAGCTTCATAACTATGTATTCAAAAATAAGGGAAATCTTCAGTTCGAGGATGTTTCATAACAATGGGGGCTTACTGCCGAAACCTTCTCTAATGGCACAGCCTACGGCGACCTCGACAATGATGGAGATTTAGATTTGGTGGTGAACAACCTAGACCAAACTTCTAAAATATTTGAAAACCAAACTAATAAAATCAAACCAGAACACAACTGGCTAAGAATTAAATTTGAAGGAGCAAAGCCTAACAAAGATGGTTTTGGTTGCAAGGTATGGGTATGGCAAAAGGGTCAACTTCAATACCAATACTTTTCTCCTGTAAGAGGATATTTGTCTACTGTAGAGTCATTTTTACATTTTGGTCTATCTGCTGAAAAAGTAGATAGTCTGAAAGTTTTGTGGCCCGACGGAAAAAGCCAAATTATTCAAAATCCTAAAACGAAACAACTACTCACCTTACAATATAAAAATGCCAATCTTAAATTGGAGAGTTCTTCTCAACGCCATAATAAACTTTTCGAAAAACATGAAAACCTAGGAATTGAACCTTTACACACCGAAGATAATTTTGTTGATTTCAAGACTCAGGCACTTTTGCCACACCTGCATTCACAAGCAGGGCCAGCCTTGGCTGTAGGGGATGTCAATGGCGACCATCTTGAAGACGTTTTTGTGGGTGCTGCTGCCGAAGGCAAAGCCTCGATTTACCTCCAACAAGCCAATGGAAAGTTTATCGCAAAAGTATTTCCTGAAACCAATCTCGCAGATAATATGGGTACTCTTTTCTTTGATGCCGACGGCGACCATGACCTAGATTTATGGATTTCTTCAGGGGGTGTTCGTCCTCAGCATGAAGGCGAGGCCATCTATCATTCTCAACTTTGGATGAATGATGGAAAAGGAAATTTTACCCAAAATACCAACTCATTTCCTTCTGTAAATAGTAGTGTGTCGAGTGTAGTTGCAAGTGATTTTGACCATGATGGTGACATGGATTTGTTTCTGGCAGGTAGAGTATGTCCTGGTGAATATCCTAAAATACCTCGAAGTTATTTACTACGAAACGATAGCAAAAATACGCAAATCAAATTTACAGATATTACCCCATCGGTCAATGGTCTTCAAAGAATTGGAATGGTTTCTTCAGCACTCTGGACAGACTATAACAACGATACTTGGCCAGATTTGATGTTGGTCGGCGAATACATGCCCATTACCCTTTTTACCAATCAACATGGTAAGCTAGTCCAAAGCGATGCTCCAAGCCTAGAAAAAACAAATGGCTGGTGGAATAGCCTTACTGCTGGTGATTTTGACCACGACGGTGACATAGATTATCTAGTAGGAAATCTTGGGAAAAACACGCAGTATCATGCTAGCAAGCAGGAGCCCGTGTCGGTGTATGGAAAAGACTTTGACAAAAACGGTCTCATAGACCCCATCATGACGCATTTCAAAGATGGTGAAGAGCAAATGGTACATGCCCGAGACGACCTCAACAAGCAAATAACCGCTATGCGAGCTCGTTTCAAAGATTATACCTCTTATGCCGAAGTTCCTTTTAAAGAGTCTTTTAGAAAAGATGAATTGGAAGATGCCCTTGCACTACAAGCCTATCATTTTGAGAGTGTATATCTCGAAAATAAAGGAAAAGATGGGTTCATAATGCACGAATTACCCCTTGAAGCGCAATTTGCACCCCTATTTGGTATGCAAACTGGCGACTTCAATGCTGATGGTCATTTGGACGTTTTGGCGGTAGGCAACTCCTTTGCGACCGAAGTTCAAACTGGCAGATACGATGCTATGGGCGGTGTCTTGTTGTTAGGAAATGGTAAAGGTCAATTTCAAATAGATAGACATTCGGTTGATATAAAAGGCGACAATAAGGCGCTGATTACTATTAAATTAGCTAATCAACAACCTGTTTGGATGATTAGTAGAAATAAGCAAACTCCGTATTTTATTCACTCAAAAATCAAACAAACTGGCGTAGAAATATCACCCAATGAAACTTTTGCTATTATCACAGATTTACAGGGTAAAAAATATCGTCAAGAGTTTTATTGGGGCAATAGCTACTTATCCCAAAGCTCCAGAACCTTATGGTTGAGCAAATCTATTAGAAGCATAGAAATATTTCAAAATCAGACTCTTTCTAGAAAAATATCACCCTTATTGTAGAAAGCTTTTATACCAATAGTAGGTGTCAAATACATTGTAAATCATGAAAAAAATAGTCTGGATATATTTGCTTTTTATATTGGGTTGTAAAAACCAAGATACTGTTTTCGAAGCCTTGTCGAGTAACGAAACAGGTATTGATTTTATCAATCAAGTAACCGAAGACGAAAAGGTCAATGTCTTGAGCTACATGAATATCTACACGGGAGCAGGAGTTGCCGCTGGAGATGTCAATAATGATGGCTTGACTGATTTGTTTTTTGCAGGAAATCAGCAAAGCGGACGCCTTTATCTCAACAAAGGAAATTTACAGTTTGAGGATATTACCCAAAAAGCAGGATTAGTTTCAAATCGCTGGCAAACAGGGGTATCTATGGTTGATATCAACCAAGATGGTTGGCTAGACATATATATTAATGTATCTGGAAATAAGAGTTTTGGTAGTACGGCCAACTTACTCTATATCAATAACCAAGATGGTACCTTTACCGAAAAAGCGCAAAGTTATGGCATTGCTGATGAACGCTTGACCATGGCATCTAACTTCTTTGATTATGATAAAGATGGCGATTTGGACTTGTTTCTTATTACCAATCCAGCCGATGAAATGGTCACTGGCGTCAACAGTCTTAGACCTCGAAAAGTAAATGGAGAGTCTGAAGGTACAGATATTCTTTATCGTAATAACGGAAATAATACTTTTACTGAGGTATCAAAACAAGCAGGAATCCTGGTAGAAGGCTATAGCTTAGGTTCTTCGATAAGTGATGTCAATGCCGATGGCTGGCCAGATATTTATATTTCGAATGATTTTTTGACGAGTGATATTTTGTACATCAATAACAAAAATGGAACGTTTACCGATAGAGCGTCCGAATACCTAAAGCATACCAGTTTTGCTTCGATGGGCAACGACATTGCTGATTTTAACAACGATGCCCTCGCCGATATTTTTGTATTGGATATGCTTCCTGAGGATAATTATCGAAAAAAAATGCTGATTCCCTCAGCCAATTTTGACAAATTTCAACTCTCACTCGAAAAAGGATACCTTCCTGCCTATACGCGCAACACTTTACAACTCAACAACGGCAATGGAAGCTTCAGCGAAATAGCATTTTTATCGGGAGTAAGTAGCACTGATTGGAGTTGGAGTGCCCTTTGGGCCGATTATGACAACGATGGCGATAAAGATTTGATGGTAACCAATGGCTTTTATCGCGACCTTGGCAATCTCGACTATATCAACTATCAGGCAGCGCAGTTGTCGCCTATGGGGAGTGCCGAATACAAGCTCAAAACTAAACTCAAGGCAATCCATCAACTCGAAAGTGTACCTCTACAAGATTATGTATTTGAAAATTTGGGTAAAAACTTTGCTTTCGAGAAACGTTCAGATGAGTGGGGTATTACAGAAAAAGGTTTTTCTAATGGCGCTTGTTATGTGGACTTGGATAATGATGGCGATTTGGAAATGGTAATCAATCGTTTTAATCAAAAAGCTCAAATTTATAAAAACAATATTTCAGAAAAGAAAAAGCAACATTTTATCCGTCTCAAATTTGTTGGAAAAAAACCTAATATTCAAGGAATTGGTAACAAGGTATGGCTTTATCAAAACGGTAAAGTGCAATTTTTAGAATTGAATCCCTACAGAGGATACGAATCGTCAGTTGAGCCTCTATTACACTTTGGTTTAGGAAATAATCCCAAAATAGATAGCCTCCTAGTAGAATGGGCTGATGGTAATATTCAGAAAATCAAAACGACAAAAACAGATACTACACTTTCTATCGAATACATAAAACAAAATACCTCACACTGTAATGCTAAAAATACGCAATCAGCTATTGAGTTTTCGGAAATAGCCCAATCCTTACACTTGGACTACAAACACCAAGAAAATCTATTTGTCGATTTCAAAACTCAAACGCTATTGCCCCAAATGCACTCAAGATTGGGACCAAGCATGGCAGTCGCGGATGTTAATGGCGATAAGTTAGATGATTTTTATGTCGGTGCTGCCAAAGGAAGTTTTGGAAAGTTATTTATTCAGAAATCTGATGGACATTTTGTTTCGAGCATTATTTCCAAAAACCTTGAATCTGAAGATATGGGCGTGGCTTTTTTTGATGCTGATGGCGACAAAGACCTCGACCTGTATGTAGTCTCGGGCGGGGGCGAAACACCCGAAGGTAGTCCCAATCACCAAGACCGTTTGTATATCAACAACGGAAAAGGACTATTTGCAATCTCACCCAAGGCACTTCCTAATACACTAAGCAGTGGTTCGTGTGTAAGTCCCTGTGATTTTGACCATGATGGAAACATTGATTTGTTTGTTGGGGGACGTGTCAAAGCTGGAGAATATCCACTTTCACCCAAATCATATTTACTGGAAAACAAAGGAAATCTACTATTTGAAGAGCATACACCTCCTACCCTTTCCCACGTTGGCATGGTTACTTCGGCGCTATGGGTCGATATCAATCAGGATACGTGGGAAGACCTTGTCCTTGTGGGAGAGTTTATGCCACTAACTATTTTTTATAATCATCAAGGGAGACTTTTCCAGCAACCAACCCAAATTCCTCATTCTGCGGGATGGTGGAATAGCCTTAAAGTAGCAGACCTAGACGGCGATGGTGATTTGGATTTCATAGCAGGTAATTTAGGGCTTAACTCCAGATATAAAGCCACCGAAAAAGAGCCTTTGACGATTCATGGAAAAGATTTTGACAAAAATGGACTTATCGACCCAATCATAAGTCATTTTGTACAAGGCAAAGAATACATCTTTCATAATCGTGACGAACTCATGATTCAAATTCCTGCCATGAAATCTCGTTTTGATAACTTCGAAAAGTACGCCAAAGCTAGTTTTCAAGAAAGTTTTCTAAAAAGTGAACTCGACGACGCCCTTACCCTCAAAGCTGAGTGTATGGAATCTTCATTTTTTGAAAATATAGGAAAAGGACAATTTAAGAGACATTCTATGCCTATTGAAGCGCAATTTGCACCTATTTATGGTATCGAAGTAGAAGATTTAAACCATGATGGTTTGCTCGATATCATCCTAGCAGGAAACTCCTTTGCAACCGAAGCCTCAACAGGACGATATGACGCCATGAGCGGGTTGGTTTTATTGAACCAGAGAAGATATACTTTTCAATCACTCAAAAGTGCTAAAACAAATTTTGAGGCAAATCAAGATGTAAAAGCATTGGTCAAAATACAGGTAAGCTCACAAAATGTGTATCTAGTTGCAAACAATAATAGTAATTTACAGGCTTTTGCCATAAAGCAAAAAAGTAATCGTGCAAAATAACATTTCGGAAAAAAGGAAATGGGCGGTAGGCGATAGGCCTTAAGCAAAATAAAATTTAAAATTGGGCATTGGGCTGTCAGGTATCGGCTTTCGGCGGTGGGTTTTGGAAAAAAGCATGGCTGTAGGCAATAAAAAACATTTGAACAC
>NZ_JBMLSD010000016.1:0-9470 GCF_049240685.1 Flectobacillus sp. | reverse complement strand
TAGTAACTACAGAAATGCTTTGTTTCCAAAACCCACTGCCGAAAGCCGTTACCTGAAAGCCGTAAGCAATAGGTAAGCACAATTTAACACTCTGTGCCTGTTGCCTAAAACCTAATTCTATGACCCACTAATTGCTCAAATACGTGTCTTTTTTACACAATACCAAAGATAAAAGCAATTTATTGGATTAAATCTATTTTTTATAGGATACTATTGTAAAAATAAAAAGGAGAAAACATTATTTTGTATGCCTCTACATGGGTTTGAGCCATGAAAAAAGGCTACCTTTTCCAGTAGCCTTCAAAACTAAATTTCTTCTTCTTTGATAATCCCCAAATTAATGAGCCAGAGATAAGCCACAAAGAGGTATTCATAGTAGGTAATAAAATTGCTGACCTTATGCAGGCTCATAACTAGTATGATATTAAATGCCCCCATTAATATCAACAAGCCCGTAATAGACAGAGGAAGCCATTTTTTGTTTTTGATAAAACCCATAGAAAAACATTGAGATAGTGGGATGATAATCGTAAAACAAAACAATAAGCAAATCCAGCCAGCGGTTGCTCCAGTGGTAAAGTAATAAATGGTGGAGGCTACTCCGCCTACTAAGCCTATTCCTACGATTTCGGAAGCTCTTTTTTCGGTAGGAGACAGTGCCAAATTCCCGAATTTATTTAATCTTAAAAATAAATTCCCAAGCGGTTCTATAATCCAGCTCACATAAAACACTACCACTACTAATAGATAAATAGGCAATATCCATGGATATTGCTCACTCAAATCGCCAAGGAAGTTTGCACCCATCATCAACCCAATGATAATCGCTAACTGTACTAGTCCGTTATGTTTCGATAAGAAAAAGCTAAAGGCTAGAAACTGACGATAAATCCAGTTTTGAGACTTGATACTTTCTATCATCCCATGACGAGCAAATTTCATGTTCGGATCAAGGCGTAGGGCTTCGGCAAAATGTGTTTTGGCTTGTTCTACTTCCTGATTTTGTAACAATGCCCAACCGATATTGGCATGGCTAAAAGCATCGTTTGGATTGTTGTACAAAGTTTCTTCCATGCTGTCCTGCAACAACTCGGTATGCCCTAGTTGATTGAGACAAATGGTTTGGTAGTTGAGACAAGCATTATTGTCGGGTTCTAATTCAAGACCTTTATGGGCATATTTGAGTGCCTCGCTCCAAGATTTTCTTTGGATATATATTGCAGACAATACAGCCCAAAATTCAGCAACAAAAGGGTTTAATTGAATGGCTTGTCGAATATAATCTTCGGCTACGGCAAGCTGGTCTTTCTGTAAAGCCATGGTTGCCTTAAAGTAAACGCCAAGTGCAGATTTGGGGTGATAATGACAAATTTCGTCGGTAAAAAAATTAGCAGAAGTGTAATCCGAAAGGGCTAAATAACAAAGAACCAATTCCGCCAGAACAAACTCGTGAGTTGGTTCTAAGTCTAGAGCCTTGGTTAATTCGGTTATTGCCTCTTGTGGCTTATTGTTAGTACGCAGTCGAACGCCTTGTTCCAGATAATGCTCGGCAGTATTCATTGCAAATAGTGTGTCTGATGGTTTATGGTAAAGTTAGGACGGTGTAAAAGGAAGTATTGAACTTTCTCACAAATCCACTTTTTACTGTATATAAAACTAAAGTTGATAGAAAATTAGTACAGAAGGAAGAAAACAAATTGATGGACTGCAGGCTGTCGCTCGAAAAGTTATAACTTTCAAAACACTTTAGCCCTTTGCACCTTTGTGCATTTAGAGCTCATTTACCATTCTAGTTTTCCTGTCTTTTTATATTGTTCCAAGGCTTTTTTGATTTCTTTAATTCTGTGGTCCGGGTCGGGGTGGCTACTTTGAAACTCTGAGGGGCGATTTGGCCCGGCGGCTTGTTTCAATACTTCCATTACATCTACCATTTGCATGGGGTCATATCCAGCTTCGAGCATATATTTTACGCCAAATTTATCCGCTTCAAGTTCGTCGTTACGACCATATTTGAGCGTAATCATTTTGCCAACATATTGAGCAATAGCAGCCGAATTGTTGTGACTGTAAGGGTCGGAGGTAGCTGTCACTGCAGCCGAAAGTAGTCCATTGGTCAGTTCATCTTTGGCCATTTGTTGTGCCGAATGTCGACCAATCACATGCCCAACTTCATGCCCTAATACCCCTGCCAATTGGTCTTCTGTGGTGAGTTTTTTCAACAAACCGTAGGTAATAAATATCTGTCCACCAGGCAAAGCAAAAGCATTGATGGTATTGGGGTCGGCCAAAAGATAGAAATTGAATTGATAAGGCGATTTTGAGGCTTCGGAGTTATTTACCACCTTGCTTCCAACTGTTTTTACCAAATCTTGAAGTTTTTGATTTTGGTATAACCCACCAAATTCGGCAGCCATTTGTGGTGCCGATTGCAAGCCCATCGAAATTTCTTGCTGTGGCGTCATGGTTACGGCTTGTCTTTTGCCCGTAACAGGGTTTACCTGCATTTTGGAAAAATACGAAAAAATTGAAACTACGGCTAGTACTAAACCAACCAATAATCTTGAGCGGAGGTTACCTAGATTCATGTTTATGAAGAATTTTTTAAGAGGCAATAACCATTAAGCTAAAGTGATAAAATAGGGTTTGGGGATACTCTTTTTGCAATGGCTACGCGTTAAACTTTGATGGTTTTGTTGGCTAACAGTACTAACGCAACGTAATTGCTGGAAAATTAAGAAACTCTCAACTGCTTTCAAAATAATGACGAATCCTTTCAACAAAGTAACATTTTTTGTCTTCTAAATTCTGGAAGCTGTTAAATAATGTTAAATCTTTATACGCTATGCTTGAAATCGCCGTTGAAATACAGAAATTTGAGTTTAGGCAATGGTATAAGCGTACAACTTGATTTGTGCTTGAGTAATATTCAGCACAAAAACACTTTAAAGTCTGTAAATACCTACTCATTACAAGTAAATTGCCTAAGAACTTAACTTTCAAACTCAAAACTTTTTTGTAAATTTGCATTCTTATGCGAAAACATTTTTTATTATTCATATTTTTTGCCTTCATCTTAGCCTCATGCGGTAAATTCGAGAAAATCAGAAAACTTACTGATGAAAAGAAAAAATACGCAGCGGCTATCGAATATTACAAAAAAGGCGAGTACGACAAAGCTGGAATTTTGTTTGAAGAAATTCTCCCTTCCCTGACTGGTACCGATCAGCAGGAGCTGGTGACTTTCTATCAAGCCTATTGTGATTATCATACAGGCAACTTTGAAATGGCCAATTTTCGTTTCAAGCGTTTTGCCGAAACTTTCGCTCGTAGTGAGTATGTAGAAGAAGCGGTGTATATGGCGGCTTACTCCTTATTCAAAAACTCTCCATCTTACAACCTCGACCAGAGTGGTACTTTAACAGCGATTAACGAGCTACAAAGTTTTATCAATAATAATCCTGATAGTAAGTTTCGTACGGAGGCCTCTGATTTGATTAAGGATTTGCGTAAAAAATTAGAACGTAAAGCTTACGAAAAAGCGAAATTGTATCACAAAACTTCGCCTTTCAATATAGCTTCGTTGAAATCGTCGGTCATTGAAATTGCCAACTTTCAGAAAGATTATCCAGATTCTGAATTCAGCGAAGAGTTATGCTACTTGAAGGTTGTTTCGCAATACGATTTGGCTGTAAGTACCATCGAATCCAAACAGCTAGAACGTTATAGAGATGTAGTAAAATTCTATCAAGAATTAATCGATAAATACCCAAGCAGTAGTTATCTAAAAAAAGCAGAAAAATTTTATGATATTAGCATGAAAGCGTCCGACCGCTTAGCTAAATTGGAAGAAGAATATAAAAAGGCACGCGAAAAAGAGAAATCAAATACTACGAAAGTAGGCGCAGCCGAAAACCAAAAATAATTTTTGAACCCTTTTTCTGGTACAAGAGTTAATAAATTGTTCAATTCAGTCAGAATTAAAATAGCATCAATAATATGGCAACCAATCCATCAATCATCACAAGAGATGTAGATAAACTTGCAATCAAAGCAGGTGGTAATACTTATGAGGCAGTAGCAATTATTTCAAAACGTGCTAGACAAATTGCTCTCAAAACTAAAGAAGAATTGAACGCTAAATTGGCAGATTTCGCTTCTTCTGTGGATAATTTAGAAGAAATTTTCGAAAACCGTGAGCAAATCGAAATTTCTAAGTTTTATGAGAGATTGCCAAAGCCAACATCTTTAGCTATCGACGAGTTTACAGAAGACAAATTTACTTTCCGTCTTCCTGGTCAAACTAGCCAAACTGAAGAATAAGATTGACAACAATGACTTTTATGTCTTGTTTCGATAACAATGTTTTTCTTAAAAGGGTCAGATGTATTGCATCTGACCCTTTTATTTTGTTGTAAATTGCTTTCGAAAACAACAATTCTCTAAAGAATCTCAAATGATACTCAATAATAAAAAAATCCTTTTGGGGGTTTCGGGTAGTATTGCGGCCTATAAAATTGCTTTTTTGACTAGACTTTTAGTAAAAGAAGGAGCAGAGGTAAAAATAGTGATGACCCAGGCGGCTAAAGAATTTATTACGCCTCTAACATTGGCAACACTCTCGAAAAATCCCGTTGTTTCAGAATTTATCAAAGACTCAACGGGTGTATGGAACAATCACGTGGATTTGGGTTTGTGGGCGGATGTAATGCTGATTGCTCCTGCTACAGCGCATACTTTGTCGAAATGTGCCAATGGTATCTGTGATGATTTGTTGACAGCTGTATATCTGTCAGCTAAATGTCCCGTGTATTTTGCACCTGCCATGGACTTAGATATGTATCAGCATCCGAGTACTTTACATAATCTCGAAAAACTCCAAGAATATGGCAATACCATCATTCAAGCAGGTTTTGGGGAGCTGGCTTCTGGTTTGGTAGGAGAGGGCCGTATGGCAGAACCAGAACAATTGCTTGAACATTTGAAAAGATTTTTTGCCTATCAACCAAGTTTGGCACAAAAAAAGGTACTAATTACCGCAGGTCCTACACAAGAAGATATTGACCCTGTTCGATACATTAGTAATCATTCAACTGGCAAAATGGGTTATGCTATTGCTAATCAGTTTGCCAAAGCAGGAGCAGAGGTGATTTTGGTGAGTGGTCCTACCAATCAGCCATTGCCTGATGCCAATATCCATTTGGTAAAAGTACGTTCGGCGCAACAAATGTTTGAGGCTACACAAACGCATTTTTATGATGCAGATATTATTGTCTTGGCTGCAGCAGTAGCAGATTATACGCCTGCGACTGTAGCAGATAAAAAAATAAAAAAGAAGGAAGCTACGTTTAATATTGAATTGGCCAAAACCATAGATATTGCCAAAACGCTTGGCTCTGAGAAGCAGGCACATCAAATCTTGGTAGGTTTTGCCCTCGAAACCGATAATGAGATGGAAAATGCCATCGGGAAGCTCAAATCTAAGAATTTGGACATGATTGTATTAAATTCTTTACAAAATAAAGGAGCAGGATTTGGTCATGATACCAACCAAGTGACAATTATTACCAAAGATGGCACCCTGCATGAATTTAGTCTCAAAAGCAAAACGGATGTTGCCTCCGATATCGTGAATGCCATTCAGCAATTGAGTTTGTAGAAATTATTTTACCGTAAACCATGAATAACGTATTTATGAAATCATTACTAAAAATAGCATTGATGGGAATGTTGGCATTATTGAGCCAGACTACGTATGCCCAAGAACTGAGCTGTACCGTGTCTATCAATACCGACCAGATTCAGGTTAATGAGCAACGGGGTGCTACACAGATTTACAACGAAATTCAATCGGTAATTCAAGAATTTATGAATAACCGCCGCTGGACCAACGATAATTTTTTACCAGAAGAAAAAATAAAATGTTCCCTCAATATCATTATTACCCGCGCTACAGCCAGTGGTGATTATGAAGCCAATGCTCGTTTTCAAGTAATACGTCCTGTTTATGGTACATCCTATGAAACGGTTATCTTAAATTACGTAGATAGAAGTTTTAATTTTAAGTATTTATCAGGGACACCTTTGTATTACAACGACAACAACTATACCGATAACCTGACGCATCTTTTGGCTTTCTATTCGTATGTTGCCCTAACTTTTGATTATGATACTTTTAGCAAATTTGGAGGCGATAAATATGCTCAAAGATTACTCAATGTGGTAAACCTTGCGCAAAATGCAGGTGGCTCGTGGGCACCTTCTACTGATGTGAGAAGTCGCTATTTTTTAGCTGAAAATTTACTAAATCAACAATTACTGCCTATTCGTGAGGGATATTATACCTATCATCGCTTGGCTTTAGACAACTTTGGTACAAACCCTGTTGATGCTCGTAAACAAATTACGGCATATCTCAATACCATCAAGCAAGTAAATGCCAATAAGCCTGGGCAATTGCTGAGTCGCTTGATTTTTGAATCAAAATCGCCTGAACTAATTAATATCTTTAGTGAAGCGCCCACGGAAGAACGTAAAAAAGTGAGTGCATTATTGTCTTCTTTAGACCCCATTAATGCTGACCAATATCGTAAGCTGACTAAATAAGTAGCTTAGTAAAATTAGATTTTTATTTTGTGATTTAGGCACAAGGCAAAGAGTGTTAAGTTGTTTTCGAGTAACGATAAATATGTTTTTGCCAAGTACTCATAGCCGAAAGCTGAAAAACTGAAATTTATTTTGTGTATTAACTTAAACGTACTGCAACCATCTGAAAAATCGCATAAGCCTGCCCTGTAGGGGTAGGCTTATGGTTTTATAGGGGCTTTGTTGTAATTTTCGTTTCTGATTCAATTCCTCAAATCCCCCATTTCTATGAAAAATAATATAAGTTTGGTATTGCTCGCCCTATTGGTTGGGGCAGGGTTAAGTAGTTTTGTTACTCCTGTTTCACACTCTGATGTACCCAATTGGCAGTTTTCAATTTTTACTAAAATTGATGCCGTAAATCCAGTTTTGATGCCTTCCAACAAACAAATTTTTACTTGTCCTATCCTCAAAAAAGAGGTCAAGTGGGAAGAAAAAGACGTATTTAACCCTGCCGCTGTGGTGCGTGATGGTAAGGTATATTTGGTATATCGTGCCGAAGATAAAATTGGTAAATTTGCAGGAACTTCTCGTTTAGGATTAGCTATTTCTTCAGATGGTTTACATTTTAAAAAAGAACCAAAACCTATTTTTTATCCTGAAAATGATGCCCAAAAAAACCTCGAATGGGAGGGCGGTTGCGAAGACCCTCGTATTGTCGAAAGTGCTCAAGGGCAATATATCATGACTTACACTTCGTATGATGGTAAAACAGCCAGACTAATGTTGGCAACTTCGAAAGATTTACGCAAATGGACTAAGCACGGACTCGTTTTCAAAGCCCCCAAACATCATAATACTTGGTCGAAGTCGGGGGCAATTGTGGTGGATAAAGTAGGCGACAAAATGATTGCTAAGAAAATCAATGGAAAATATTGGATGTATTGGGGCGATACCGATTTGTTTATGGCAACGTCTACAGACTTACTTAATTGGACGCCAGTCGAAGATGCAAAAGGGCAATTAGTATCAGTGCTGAAACCACGAGAAGGCTATTTTGATAGCAAATTAGTAGAGCCCGGACCTTTTGCTTTATTTACGGCAAAAGGCATTGTGTTACTGTACAATAGCGCCAATAATGGACAAACAGGAGATAAATCTTTACCAGATATGACTTATAGCGCAGGTCAGGCTTTATTTGATGCTAGTAATCCTACGGCATTGAAAGACCGCGCTAAAAAATATTTCATGACTCCGAATAAGCCTTATGAAATTACAGGGCAGGTAAATAATGTATGTTTTGTAGAAGGAATGGTATTTTTTAAAAATCAGTGGTTTTTGTATTATGGCACCGCCGATTCAAAAATTGCAGTTGCTACTAGCAAAGGAATCTCGGATTTCTGAAATAAAGTAAGATACCTTTCTTTAAACTAAGGAGTAAAAAGAAGTTATGGGTTAATAGTAATCTACTGTTTAATCACTAAACCACTTAGTTCGGTATAATTTGTATTTGAAAATGAGAAAAAATCCCCAATCAAATATCTCAAATCCACAATCCGAAAACTCCTTGTTACCTTATTCGCATACAAGTCTCGTGATTCTTCATTAACTTGTATTGTAATTTAAGCCCAATCACGACTATGATTTCTTCTAAGATTCGTTTGTTCGTTTATTTTTCTGTTTTTTGGATGAGTATCTGTACAAGCTATTCGCAAGTATGGCATCCCGTTAGTTCTAATGTTAGCTTCAAAATCAAAATGCTTGGTGCTGAAGTCATTGGTAAACTGTCAGGTTTTCAAGGAAGCATCCACTTTGACCCCGAACATCTCGCTCAATCCTCTATCTATGGTTCTGTCGAAACAAATACCATTGACACTGGTAATAGTTTGAGAAATAGACATTTGAAAGAAAAGGAAGGTTTTTTTGAAGTTGCTAAATATCCAACTATTGCCATGAAGTCGCTCAAAATAGAAGCTAATGGCGAAAGTTTTGTGGGTACTTTTGCTCTGACTATGAAAGGTATTACAAAAAACATTCGACTTCCTTTCTCTTTTATCAATGAAGGAGAAAACGCTATCTTTAAAGGCTCAACTACCATTAATCGTAGAGATTGGCAAGTAGGCGGCGGAACGATTGGTATGAGCGACAATGTAGAAGTTTCGATTGTATTGAATGTGAAAAAGTAATTTTGAGGGTCAAAGGCAACGGGCACAAAGGCACAAAGTGTATTTCAGAAAAGAGTTTTTACTAATTTGGTTAAACACTTTGTGCCTGTTGCCTTATTACCTTATCCCTTTCTAAAGATAAATTGATTAATTAGACGACCTAGAGGGTCAGTGAACTATTAAAAATGTTACCACAAACAAACGTAGAAGTTCTTACGCAGCTTACCGACTTGCTTGGTCAGATGAGTGATGAACAATATAAAAAACCTCTTAAACAACTTCATAATAACTCTATTGGGCAGCATGTGCGTCATATAGTAGAGTTTTATCAGTGCTTGCTCAAAGGTTATATTTCAGGAACGGTCAACTATGATAACCGTGAAAGAAAAGCTCAAATTGAGACGGATAGATACTTTACCTTGCAGGTGCTAGGAGCTATTATTGGCAAACTTACTTTCTGGGAGGAAGATAAAGTATTGTCTTTGGCTACTAGTTATGATGGGGAGGAACTTTTGGAGATGCCTACCAGTTTTAATCGTGAGTTGGTATATCTTATCGAGCATACCATTCATCATTTGGCGATTATCAAAATTGGTTTAAATGAGGCTTTTCCAATGATCGAAATTCCTGAAAATTTTGGTGTTGCCTATTCTACTATTCGTTTCAAAGAAAAATAAGTTTCAGAGGCTTAGGGCTATTGAATTGCCCATCGCCTAAAGCTAC
>NZ_JBMLSD010000015.1:0-7047 GCF_049240685.1 Flectobacillus sp. | reverse complement strand
GTAGGCCGTAGGCAAAAGGTCTTTATCATTTCTTTCTTTAACTGAGTGACTATTGGCCAACGCCTAATGCCTAACGCCCGTTGCCTAACGCCTATCGCCTAATGCCTATCGCCTAACGCCTACTAACTTTTTAGCTTGTGAAATAAGGTTGTAACAAGTCGATTAATTCTTTGGGAGCCTTGGTTAATCGATTGGTTTCGCGATTAACAAAAACCAATATAGTCTCACCAGTATGCACTAATTTATCTTGCGTATTGAATATTTCATAATGAAAGACCACACGAGCCGAAGGCATGGTTTGTAAAGTTGTTTTGATAGTTAGAACCTCGTCGTACAGTGCTGGGGCAATATATTTTGATTTGTTTTCATAAACAGGCATCATCACACCTGAATCTTCCATTTCCTTGTAACTAAATCCCAAGCTTCGGAGTGCCTCTACCCTACCAATTTCGTATAGGCGAGCATAGTTTCCATAATAAACATATCCCATTTGGTCGGTATCGGCATAGCGAACACGATAAGTGAACTTGTGAATATACATAACAATTACGAAATTTTGGAGAAAATGGATGCTTTGATTTTTGATAAAAACACAAAGACTACAAACCAGACCCGAGGTCTTTCTTTGTAGTCTTTGCATCAATAAAGTTATTTTTTAGTGCTGTGAATATTGAGTTTATTCAATGCATCCTGATAAATACGAGCATTGTTGAGATGATCTTCAAAACTTTCGGCGAAGTTATGATAACCCGAAAAGTCTTCCTTTGCACAGAAATACATGTATTTGTGATGTTCATAATTCAAAACCGCATCAATCGATTTCAAATCTGGCAAATTGATTGGGCCAGGAGGCAATCCAATTACCTTGTAGGTGTTATAAGGAGACTTAATACTCGTCAAAGTACTATTTACACGTTTAATAGTAAAATCCTGATGGGCAAATACTACAGTGGGGTCTGCTTGTAAAGGCATTTTAGCATTCAGACGATTCATGTATACCCCTGCTACACGAGGTTTTTCGTCTTGCTTTTTTGTTTCTGCTTCTACGATTGAAGCCATAATTTGAGCCTGAATAGGTGTAAGTCCGATAGCAGCCGCTTTTTGCTTTCTTTCCTCTGTCCAGAATTTTTTATACCAACCATTCATCGTATCAAAAAACTCGTTTGGAGTCACTGTCCAATAAATTTCATAAGTATTGGGCAAAAACATACACATAATGGTCTCGGTACTGAATCCATACTTTCGTGCAATGGCCGAGTCATTCAACATTTTGGCAAAAGTCAATGAATCAAACTGGAAACGATTCCCAATTTTATGCACCAAATCTTTCTTTAGACGGATATTATTGAAAGTCAAACGAATTGCATCTTGGCGACCAGCACGCAACTTTTTCAACAATTCATAATTTCCCATTTCGGCAGTAATCACATAACGTCCTTCATGGACATTTTCTTTATATTTTAATAATCTTGCCAAGAACTTAAATGAAAGCTCGTCTCTCACAATTTTGTGAGACTGTAGCGAATCCCAAACAGTTTCGAAGGTAGCTCCTTTTGGAATCAACAAAGCGAATCCTTTTTTCTCATCTACCTGATAGTTAGGCGTTTTGGCGATTTGCCATACATAATAAGAAAACATCGCTGCGAATAAGGCAACCGTTATAATCAGGTAACGAATGAGAGTGTTGTTCTTTTGCATCTTTGTAGTTTATTGTATCAAGGATGTTACGTAGTAAAACGTTATGAGTCAATAGTATATTGGTTAATTGAAGTTATTCATAATCAAAAGGTTATGGCCAAATTCCACCTCAAGTATACTATTAATTTAGTCTTTCCTACTAAGTTAGTGAGCAAAATAACATTTAAGATTGTATTTTGAGCTTGCAGGTATCGGCTTTCGGCGTTGGGCTTTGGGAAAAATGCATGTCTGTGGTCATTAAACACATTTTAACACTCTTTGCCTTGTGCCTGTTACCTAAACACATAACTTAAATCTTATTCTACACCATTACTTATTTAAAATCCTAAGATTGCTAATAATTAAAATTTAATTCCAAAACGATTTGCTAAGGCATTTAGGTCGTTGACTACTGGTTCCAAAAGGTCAATGCCATTCGTTTTTCGATGTGCTTCCAAGGCTCGTTCGGGGTCACCCGGAATCAATACACTTTTTCCATCGATTGCTGGAGCTGCTTTAAAGCGATTAATCCATTTATCCATGTCGGCTTTAAACTCATCGGCTGGTCTGAAGCCATCAATACGCATAGCACCCAAAAAATGCCCCGTACCTTTTCCTACTTGTTCGCCAGCAGCCATAAATCCTGCCGTTGCAAATGGCGGTACCCAAGGCCCAAAATTAGCCCCAGACAGTACCCCTGAGAAGATATCTACAATTGCTCCTAGCCCATATCCTTTGTGAGACCCATGCTCACGATCACCTCCCAATGGCAACAATGCACCGCCATTTTTGACGGCATTGGCATCATCGGTTGGGTTGCCGTCTTTGTCTTGTACCCATCCAAGAGGAGCTGGTGCAGATTTGCGCTGTAGAATCTCCATTTTACCATAAGCCACCGCAGTAGTGGCAAAATCTGCTACAAAAGGAGGATTTTGAGCAGCAGGAACTGCAACCGCAATAGGGTTTGTTCCTAATAATTTTTCTTTAGAAAACGTTGGAGTAACCAAAGGTGCGGCGTTGGTCATAGCCCAACCAATCATATCTTTATGCAATGCTTTCATAGCATGATAGCCTGCTATCCCAAAATGATTTGAGTTTTGTACCGATATCCAGCCAGAACCTACATTCTCGGCCTTCTGCATAGCAATCTCCATCGCTTTGGGTGCAACTACCAAGCCTAGACCCTTGTCTCCATCTATCACAGCGGTAGAGGGAGTTTCATGCACAATTTTTATGGTTGGTGTAGGATTGAGGCGACCGTTATCATATAATCTAACATACCCACTCAAACGAGCAATACCATGCGAATCAACACCTCTTAAATCAGCAGAAATTAATACCTGAGACGCCAACAGGGCATCTTCTTCACTACATCCAATCGACAGAAAAACCTGTTGGATAAATTCTTGTAATTGCGTATATTGAAAATTCATTATCTAAAATTTTGAATATTTCTTTTTTGAGATTTACGAGGCAAAATTACAAATAAATGTTCGATGATTGTCGCTATTTCAAAAAATCCATATTATTAGCCACCATCCTTATTTTGAAGACCTTGAAAAGAATATTAGTAAAAATCTGGCAAAAAGATGCAAAAATGGCACTTTTCGCCTTGTTTTTTTGTCATTGTTTCAGTGTACAAGCTCAAAAAAACAAGATACAAAAAGTACCATTTATCAATAAACCCGATACACTTACCTTACGTGTTGAAGAAAATCTTAGAATTAAAATTAGACGTGATATAAAACATCATACCAAACTAATAGACGATGAACTCATTCACGAATATCGCTCGATTGCTATTCGAGTATACAATCCATGGCTAAAGACTTTAAATATTGTAGTTGGCGAAACGATTCCCGACATCAAGGATACTGAGCTAGTTTTTGAGATGGAAGAAAATTCTGATGCCACTGTTGATTATAATCGAAATAAACTTTTCTGGGATTTTGCACTCAAACCCAAAGAAGCCAAAATCATCGTACTGAGTTATCGAGTGCATTATCCCAAAGGCAAAACCATAATTGATATAAAAAATGTCTTTCAAATTCAAACGTATAAGCGCAAAGCTATTTAGTTATTTTGTTCAAGGTCTTCTCTTACTTGCGCCTGTTTATATTACAGGTTACATCATCTTTAACCTTCTTTCTTCTCTTGACGAACACTTTTACTTTCATTTTAGAGGCACAGGACTTGTAGTATTGCTTGCCATCATCTTAGTAGTTGGTTTTTTGGGTTCGTCATTTATTGCCGTTCCAGTCCTAAAAATTTTTGAGGAGGCGCTTTCTCGGCTTCCTTTAGTCGGACTCATATATTTTTCATTGAAAGATTTAGTGGGGGCATTTGTTGGAGATAAAAAGAAGTTTAATCAACCCGTTTTATTTACCATAAATAAAGAAAGTGGCATTAAAAAAATAGGCTTTATCACCCAAAATGACCTTAGTTTTTTGGCACTTGACGAAGACGTGATGGTGTATTGCCCACATTCCTATGCCTTTTCGGGCGAGATGTTGATTATTCCAAGAGCCAGCATTACAGAATTAGACATACCGTCGTCTGATGCAATGAAAATGATTATATCAGGCGGTGTATCGCTCACACAAGACGCTAAATAGTATTCTTCAAACTTAAAACAACCTTAGATTCCTTTCACTGACTTAAAAATCTGAATAGATTCTTTTAGTTTAGCAGTAAATTTTATAAACTCAACAACCATTTTTCCAATAAACCTTATGGAATTCATTCAAAGCTTACACTGGAGCGTCTGGATAGTGATACCGATTGTGGGATTGGCCATCCGTGATATTCTACAAAAAAAGCATACGATCCAGCACAACTTTCCCGTAATCGGACATATCCGATACATGCTAGAAACAATCGGGCCAGAATTGAGGCAATATATTGTTGCCAACAACCGAGAAGAACTACCCTTTAATCGAGGCGAGCGTGCATGGGTTTATGCATCCTCAAAAAAAGAAAATAACCTTCAAGGATTTGGTTCAGATCAAGATTTTAATGCGGTTGGATATATTTTTATAAAGCATGCCATGTTGGGTTTGAAGTTACCCGCATCTCATCCTAACCTCAAAGACCCCAGTGTAGTGCCCTGTGCCAAAACCATTGGAGAATACCACAATCGCAAAAAGCCCTACAAACCCTATTCAATCGTAAACATTTCGGGGATGAGTTATGGCTCACTTTCTGCCAAAGCAATTGAGTCACTCAATCAGGGAGCCCTCAAATTTGGATGCTATCACAACACTGGTGAAGGCTCGCTATCGCCCTATCATAAATTTGGAGCCGATGTTGTGGTCAATATTGGTACCGCCTATTTTGGTGTTCGCGACGATGAAGGCAACTTTTCGATGGAAAAGCTTATTAAAATGACGCAGGATAATCCTTTTATTCGTGCACTCGAGCTCAAGTTATCCCAAGGTGCCAAACCTGGCAAAGGTGGGGTTTTGCCTGCTTCGAAAATCACGAAAGAGATTGCCGAAATTCGACATATTCCTATGGGAAAAGATGTAATTTCGCCAGCCTACCATTCGGCATTTTCTACTATTCCAGAAATGGTCGAATTCATTGAACAAATGGCTCACAACACTGGTCTTCCTGTCGGAATCAAATCGGCAGTAGGAAAGCTAGAAATGTGGGAAGAATTGGCTCAATATATGGTAAAAACTGGAAAAGGCCCCGACTTTATAACCATCGACGGAGGAGAAGGCGGTACAGGAGCAGCCCCTCATGCTTTCGCAGACCATGTATCTTTGCCTTTTACATTTGCCTTTAGTAAAGTCTATAAAATTTTCCAACGTTATGGCCTCGCAGACAAAATCGTGTTTATAGGTTCGGGTAAATTAGGTTTTCCTGAAAAAGCAATGATGGCATTTGCCATGGGTTGTGACTTGGTGAACGTCGGACGCGAAGCCATGATGTCTATTGGCTGTATTCAGGCACAGGTTTGTCATACCAATAGATGCCCTACAGGAATCGCTACTTCAAACAAATGGCTACAAGGCGGGATAGACCCAACACTCAAAAGCGAGCGTTTTTATAATTACCTAAAAACGCTGAATAAAGAAATGCTCGAAATTGCTCATGCTTGTGGTTATGAGCATCCTGCTCAAATGAACATGAAGGACGTAGACATGGCTATGGGCGATAACAATAAGACACAATCGCTAGCCACGGCATTTGGTTATGACAAAACCCCCGTGCCTTTCAAAGGAGTTTCAGATTTACTAGCCTCCCCATTTTTAGGGGGAAACAAGGCCTCAAAATAGACTTACCCTAGCAGTTGGAGTCCTCCCTCCAACTGCATACCTCACTTATCACCTCCAATACTACTTCATCACATAAAAATTGAATTTTTTGGCATTTTTTACGTATTTTGCACTTTTATTTAGTTTTTTCGTCGCTGAATATTTCATCTTCATTCCAGAAGCCTAACATCTTAGTAAAACACTTTGTTTTTATAACCAGTAAATTAAAATTTATGTACACCCAAATTAGAAACGTAGCTTCACAATTCATTTCGGATTTTACAAAGGAGGAGTTAGACTTAATTGAAAAGCATTTTTATCCAAAAAAACTTGGT
Source organism: Flectobacillus sp. (assembly GCF_049240685.1). Classification (NCBI taxonomy): domain Bacteria; kingdom Pseudomonadati; phylum Bacteroidota; class Cytophagia; order Cytophagales; family Flectobacillaceae; genus Flectobacillus; species Flectobacillus sp. The sequence continues at coordinate 773 of NZ_JBMLSD010000015.1, read as the reverse complement.
AAAAATGAACACCTGTTACAGGTTGGTGAGGTAGCGAAGGAGGTATTTTTCATTTATAAGGGTATCATGAGAAACTACGTTCCTATTTCAAAGAAGGGACATATCACAAATTACTTTGCAGAGGAAGGAATGTTTAACACTTCGGCAGTGAGTTTTTTCACACAACAACCCTCCTACGAAGCTGTTCAGGCCATAGAACCTTGCGAAGGTCTTGCTATTCAATTTGAAAATTTAGAAGCACTTTATGATCAATACCATAACTGGGAGAGGCTCGGTAGATTATTTTTACAGGCTATTTTAATTAAGCAAGATTTACGTTTGAGGTGGTTTATCGAGAAATCCGCTATTGAAAGGTACGAGGCCTTTTTGAAAACCTACCCTCATTTGATGCAGCGTATTCCACAATACTATGTAGCATCTTACTTGGGGATTACTCCAGAATCTTTGAGCAGATTGCGCTCGAGAAATCAAAAAGTTTCGACCGATAAGGTATGAGGACATTCTTCTCAAATTGACAAACGCTACTACCCTTAACCATTTTTCGACCGCATACTTCATGTAAAGGTGCGGTCTATTTTTTAACGGATTGTTACTAAAGCCTTAAAAGAAAATAGAGATAATCGTCTGAAAAACATTATAAGCCTTGAAAAAAACTCTTGCTGTTGGTAATAGCCCCAGCGCAAATTATTTAAGCATTTCTGTTTCTATAAAATAAAGTGAAAAGTCTCAATACCAGAATGACAATTCTCGTTTTTTCGAGTAATCAGACTACA
>NZ_JBMLSD010000014.1:0-7262 GCF_049240685.1 Flectobacillus sp. | reverse complement strand
TAATGGTGTATACTTTTTTTATTTTTTAATAAAAATAATAGATTTTTTGTTGAAAAATATTTTCAAAAAGATTACTTTTTTTAGACTAAAGCTTGTAAATTCACATTCCGAAATCTATCAAATAAAGAAATTCAACAAGAGAAGATTCTAACAAGTTCTTTTGATAAAAATGAACAGAAGTAATCGCTCATTGAATATTTTTGTGTAAATTTTGCCTTTAATCAATCTGTAAATTTGATTTTGAAGGATAAAAATTTGTAAGTCAAAGCAAGCTTATTTATTTTTCGAACCTGATAGTAAAATTAAATTTTGTTACCTATTGTGATTTTTGCGTAACAAGCCTAGAATTATCTCAGAAAATGCCTAAACCTAGTCGTCGAAGGGATAGTTCATTTAAACAAAGTCATTTTTATCTTACATTTATACAACATGGCAAAGCAACAAGCTGAAGCAAGTAATCCTGCAGCAGAGAAACTCAAAGCCCTTCAAACTACGCTCGAGCGTTTGGACAAAACCTACGGTAAAGGTACCGTAATGCGTTTGTCTGACAGTAAAGTTATAGACGTTCCAGTGATTTCTACGGGCTCATTGGGCTTAGATTTGGCACTTGGTATCGGTGGCGTACCTCGTGGAAGAATTGTAGAAGTTTATGGTCCAGAATCTTCTGGTAAAACAACTTTAGCAATGCATTGTATTGCCGAAGCTCAAAAAGGAGGAGGTTTGGCCGCATTTGTTGATGCCGAACATGCCTTTGACCGTGCGTATGCCGAAAAACTTGGTATTGACACTAGCCAACTGTTGATTTCTCAGCCTGATAATGGTGAGCAAGCTCTCGAAATCGCAGAACAATTGATTAGTTCTGGAGCAATAGATATTTGTGTTATTGACTCTGTAGCTGCCTTAGTACCAAAAGCTGAACTTGAAGGTGATATGGGTGATTCAAAAATGGGTCTTCAGGCTCGTTTGATGTCTCAAGCACTTCGTAAGCTAACGGGGGTAATCAACAAAACGGGTTGTTGCTGTATCTTTATCAACCAGCTTCGCGATAAAATCGGGGTGATGTTTGGTAACCCAGAAACAACAACGGGGGGTAATGCCCTAAAATTCTATGCTTCGATACGTTTGGATATCCGTCGTATTGGACAAATCAAAGAAGGTGCTGATAATATCATCGGTAACCGTACTAAAGTGAAGGTGGTAAAAAACAAATTGGCACCCCCATTCAAGGTGATTGAATTTGATATCATGTATGGTGAAGGTATTTCTAAATCGGGAGAAGTGTTAGACTTGGCTGTGGAACTGGATATTGTAAAAAAATCTGGCTCTTGGTTTAGCTATGATGGTAACCGTTTGGGACAAGGTCGCGACGCTGTAAAAGAGATGATTCGCGATAATCCTGAATTGCTGGACGAGCTCGAACGCAAAATCAAAGATAAAGTAAAAGGCGACGATGGCGCATTGCTGGACCCTGAAGGTGGTGTTGCTGATGATGGCGAGTTGGACGAAAGTTTATAATCCTGTCTTTTATAAAGGTAAAAAGGAGAATATCGAAAGGTATTCTCCTTTTTTTATAATCTATTAATAAAAACATGCTGAAATCACTTACTGCTATTTGAAAAATTGACTATTTTGAGGGAAAGTTTTATTAAACGCCCTAAGCCGTGCTGAATTTCGAGAGTAAAGATTCTTCAAACCAACAATCACAGGTTTGCTCGTTCAAGTAATTCGACGGTAAATCTAAAACCTTAAACTTATTTAAGATGTCGATACACAAAAATCGTCGTAAAGTAGAAGTCTGTCACAACTGTCATAATATGCTGAAACCAGAGGATAATTTCTGCTCAAACTGTGGTCAAGAAAACCACGATTTGAAAGTAGGAGTGGGACAGCTATTATATGATGTTTTTGAAGGATTTACCAATTTTGATACAAAGTTTTATAATACAGTCAAATCAATTTTTTCGCAGCCAGGCAAAATTACCAAAGATTTTTTGGAAGGAAGGAGGGCTCGCTATGTGCCACCGATTCGTTTATATTTTATCGTATCTTTTGTGTTTTTTATCGCTTTTGATGAACTAGTTGAGATGGGCTTGAACTCAACAAATGATATGGCAAGGGGTGTCATTGATGGGTTGAAAGGAGATGCTCGTCGCAAAGGTAAAAGCGATGAAGGGGATGATGAAGAGAATAAAAAAGAGGACAAGTCTATACAAAATCAAGCTGTGAAAGCAGTAGCTCAAAAACGTGTAGAGAAAAGTAAGGAAATTGCTAGCCTGAATATTGAACTCGATTCGGCCATTGCCAGAGAAGATACAACTCTACAACATACTTTGGAAAGGAAGATTGCCAAAAATGAAAAGCAACTAAAAACACTTGATAAACAAACGAAGCTGGCTTCACAAGCAAAAGGATTTATTGATTATGTATCAAACTTTGATGTTTCGACGGAAGAGATTTTAGACGAAATGAATATTGCACAGGAGGATACTCTCAGAGCTGTCATTGATTCATTACCCGAGTTTAAGCAACGCCCCGTATTAATTGAAATACAAAAGCAATTGGCTTTGGACTCGATACATACAGAGGCCATTTCGGAGCCTGCGGAGGATTTGAAGGCATACTTCACAGAAAGAATGGGGCAAAAAGGCAAAATTGAGTACACCCTGATTTTACACTCTTTGAAAAACAACGTACAGGTACCTGTGTGGATAGAAGGAGTAAAGGTAGTTACCAAAAGTAGCGATGGAAGTCTGCAAAATAGAACCTATAAGAAGCGTTTGCTGAATATGAAAAATGAAGAATTAGACAGTTTGATTGCCAAAGAGGAGGGTGGTAAAAGTCCACTTGCATTTTTGAAAAGAGGTTTGCGTCGTAACGTCACCTATTACGAATTGGCTTTTGACGAAGATGCAGAAAAGGCAATTGGAGATATGGTACACTTTGGGGTAAATGTAATTTCTTTCATGATGTTTATTCTGATGCCATTGGTAGCGCTGATGCTCAAAATTAGCTACAGTAAGCGTATACACAGCATTTTGTGGTATCCTTTCAAATGGATAGGTTATAGCTTTCGATTACTAATATATGCATTGACAGCAGGGTTTATGCGCCAAAAGCCATTTCCTGCACTTCCAAAACTCTTTGATGGTCAAACTAGGTTTTATTACGAACACCTGATTTTTTCCATTCATATTCATTCAATTTTTATGCTCATGCTCATGATAATTGTTGGCATTGGCTTGTTGGTGGGGCATTGGAATATAGCATTGAGTATTGCTATGATAGTCTTTATGATTTATTTCGCCATGTCACTCAAGGTAGTATATCGACAATCTTGGCTAAAAACCATTTGGAAATCTATAGTTTTGTTTTGTATGTACTGCTTTACGTTTACTATGGTACTAGGCATTACGGGCGCTATTAAATTTGCCTTGCAATAGAAAATTGAGTAAATGATGATTCTGTAGATGAGTAATTATTCAGGAGTTGTGAGGTACTTTCTGCAAAATATCTTGACAGTTTATCAAAAAGGCGTTCGAAAAATTTATTCCGAACGCCTTTTTTGATACTTTTTCTTAAAATGATACCTCTTTAGATGCAAACATTTTGGCTCTACAAGTGAAATTTATAGTAAGAATAATCACTCATCCGAGCAATCACATTGCATACAAAAGGTTTATTACTTGTCTTTTTTGATATAAGACTTATTACCGTTTGAGTTAATATAATAACGACCACCTTTTGGTCCTTCGTAGATGGTACGACCTTTATCGTCTTTACCTATCACTTTGTCATCACCTGCGGCAGCTTTTTCAGTTTTTTTGTCAACCTTCTTCGGCTCAGGCTTTACGGTAGGGTTTTTATCGTCAGCTTTTTTAGCTTCTTTTTCTTTTTTCTTAGCTTCCTTGTCTGCTTTTTTGTCTTCTTTAGCAGCCTTATCTTCTTTTACTTTCTTGTCTTCTTTCGGAGCTTTTTCCTCTTTAGCTTTCTTATCCTTTTTATCGGCTTTGTCTGCTTTTTCTTCTTTATCCTTTTTGTCTTTCTTTTCTTTTTTCTCTTTTTTAGCGTCTTTAGTTTCGTCTTTTGGTTTTTGAGCGTTTGCGTCCCAAACTAGTACATTAGCCAACAAAAGGGCAAGGGCAAGTAACTTCTTCATTTTTTTACGATTGTTGAAATGGTTAAAATAAAAATTTCTAATAGCATGTCTATATACCTAGACTTGTAATTTTCTCTAATATAGTAAAATTTTCTATTCAGACTGTATATATCCATTAAGTCACTTTTATAGAGAGACAAACTCCAAAATATTTTTGCCGAAACAAAGGCTTTAGAGATATTTGATGGCATAAGTTTTTTAGAAAAAATCAATGTGTAACTAAAACACAATTGTATTGTATAAAACCTAGAATATTGTGCTTGTTTATGAAAAATTATTGAATTACTCCATAATTAAGATTATTTTTGCACTCGTTTGGGAAAATAGTCAATGGTATTAAAGCAAAATTATAAAGCCTTATTTTTGTTCAGCATTCTAATTATGAGGATGTTGTACTCTCCATTGGTCTATCTAGATTATAGTTTAAGAAAAGATTACATTGCCAAAAACCTTTGTCAAAACCGTACTCGCCCAAGTATGCACTGTAATGGAAAGTGCTACCTATCCAAACAACTGGCAAAAGCCGCAGAACAAAAAGAAGCTCAGCAGAAAAATACGATTGTTAGCTCTATCATAGATTTATATTGCCAAATCGGAAAGCTTGCAGCTATTCCAAAATGCGAATTATTTCTTTACGAAATACCTAATCATTTTTTCTTACCAATCATCTATTTAGAAAGCTTCTTTTCGAAAGTCTTCAAGCCACCTACTTATTAATTTTTCAAACTACTTTACGGGAGTTTAGGCTATGGTGTATTATGACCTAATACGCGTGTAGCGCTATATATCTGTACGCACTACTTTCATAATTAGTACAGAGAAAGAGTACCGTTTTCTGTTTTGGACAGAAGCTGAGCGACTATTTTCTCTAATATAAGGCTAGGTTTATCCTATCTATTATTCCAAATTATAATCTCATGAAAAAAGTACTTTTTTCCATTCTATTTATAGGTAATTATGTTGCTTCTCAAGCACAAGAAAAAGATTCTACTATTCTAAAAAATACCGATTTACACGAAGTAATTATTCGTGGGGTAAACAGTTCGGCTGACGTGTCGAGTGAGTACACTTCGAGAATGCCACTGAAAAATTTGGAAAACCCACAGGTAACGCATTCTGTAAATAGCAAGTTGATTTTGAATCGTAATTATTTTGTGCAATACAATATGCTTTCGAATGTGACGGGCGTATCGCCAAGTTGGGCTGGTGTTTCACCCTATTACACAGTGAGAGGATTTCGTACACGCTCTAATTTCAGAAATGGTGTATTGGGATATGTGGCCTCTGACATCGACCCTGTGAATATTGCTCAGTTGGATGTCGTAAAAGGACCAAGCGGAACTTTGTTTGGAAGTTCTATGACTGTTTTTGGAGGCGTAATCAATCGTGTAACAGTCAAACCACAGGATGACAATTTTGCAAGTATCACCTTGGCTGGAGGTAATAATAATTTTCAACGGGCTACTGTTGATGTCAATGCAAAGTTAGATGCTCAATCAAAAGGTTTGATGCGTGTAACGGGTGCTTATACAAACAAAGAAAGTTTTCAAGACCAAGGAATTTATCAAAACTTATTTTTGGCGCCAAGCTTTACTTACAAAGCATCAGATAAATTAAGAATTGATGCAGAAGCAGAGATTTTGAGAAGAGTTTCGACCAATAATATGCTCTTGACACCCATGAACCCACTCAAAGGTGGTGTGTTGACGTATGCAGAAAGTCCGAATGGCTTGAATTTGGATTATTTTAAATCTTATACTGACAACAGCGTTTTGTTTAAAACAACAGCGATTAATTTGTACGGGAAAGTGAGTTATATAATCTCGAACCGCTGGAAATCTGAGACCAATTTAATGAGCTCTAACAGCGAGTCGTATGGTAATTATCAAACCATGGTTATGACCAATAATAACACCTCAATAGTTCGTAGAATCGTTAATTATGCACCTGAGACAATTGTTAACCAACAAATACAACAAAACTTCATTGGTGATTTAACAACTGGTTCGGTACGTCATAGAGTTTTATTAGGCGCTGATTATTATAGATATGTTTATGGTACTACGGCAAATGGATTGGACGGCTCAAGAGCTAATGCAGCCAACGGTGTAGCACGCCCTACTTTTGATACGGTGGCAGTTGCAGGGAAAAGTGTAAACTATGGCTTGCTCAATGAAAGTGAAATCAATGGCAGATTGTTAGGAAAAGTACCTGCTATTACAAAAACTACCTTGACTACCTATTCTTTATATGCTTCAGATGTGATTAATCCTACCAAAAACCTGACCTTGATGTTGAGTGCAAGAGTAGATTTCTTACAAAATTCAGGTACTTATAACAAAACTACGGATGTTTGGACAGGCGCTTATAATCAGACTGCCTTTTCTCCTAAAGTGGGATTAACGTATCAGTTATTGCCCGAACAATTGGCCTTTTTTGCGAGTTATATGAATGGTTTTCAAAATGTAGCACCCGTGAGTCAGGTAGATGGGACTGTTTCTAATTTTAAACCACAATATGGCAATCAGTTTGAAACAGGCTTTAAATATTCTCAAGAAAAACATTTATTGGACGCAAGTTTAAGTTTGTATGATATTAGAATTAGCAATACGGTGCGAGCCAATCCTGAGAATGTTTCGATGTTTATCCAAAATGGAAAGCAATATAGCCGTGGTGTAGAATTGGATTTACAAAGTCGTCCGCTCGAAGGCTTATATCTTCATGCAGGAATTGCCTATAACGATAGTAAATTAACGGCGTCAGACGCTAATACAGAAGGTTTGAGACCTGTAAACTCAGGACCTGCTTGGATGAGCAATTGGTATGGGAATTATACTTTTATGAAAGGTACATTAAAAGGATTTTCATTAGGTTTTGGGGGTAATTATTACGGTAAAGACAATATTATTAACACCAAATCTGCTGGAACATTTGCTACAGATGCTTACACGCTGTTTAATGCAGTAGTGAGCTATTCTCAAAAAGCCTATACATGGTCGCTGAGTGGAGATAATATCTTTGATACGAAATATTATTATGGTGGTCGTGGATTTATTACGCCAGGCAATTTACGTCAGGTGATTCTTTCTTTAAAGTTGAATTTATA